>VBGP01000158.1 GCA_005880795.1 Chloroflexota bacterium
CGAGATGAACTTCATGGCCCAGAAGTTCACGCGCGTCGTGATGCACAGCAACAACATCGACAGCTGCAACCGGACTTGACACGCTCCAAGCGTCGCCGGTCTGGCGACAGTGTTCGGAGCCGGAGGCGGAACCTCGTCCTATCGCGAGGCTGAGGAGACCAACGTGATCATCCTGTGGGGCTCGAACGCACGCGAGACCCACCC
>VBGP01000159.1 GCA_005880795.1 Chloroflexota bacterium
ACGGAGCATCACAACGCCACCGACAACGTGCTCGCCCTGATCAACCTCGGCCTTCTCACCGGAAAGGTCGGTCGTTACGGCTGTGGGCTCAACCCCTTGCGCGGCCAGAACAACGTGCAGGGCGGAGGCGACATGGGCGCGATCCCCGCTCGCCTGCCCGGGTTTCAGGACCTCGAGATCGCGGAGCTTCATGCCAAGTTCGCGACGGCTTGGGGCAACGCGCAATTCCCGCACAAGAAGGGCTGGCACCTGAGCGAGATGTTCGAGGCCATGGATCGGGGCGACCTTCGCTCGGTCTACATCGTGGGCGAGAACCCCGCGCGCAGCGAGGCCGACCAGACGCGCGCGGTGCGGCTGCTGACCGGGCTGGAGCATCTCGTCGTGCAGGACATCTTCCTGACCCAGACTGCGGAGCTGGCGCACGTTGTGCTTCCCGCGGCTGCGGGTTGGGCGGAGTCGGAGGGCACCGTGACCAACAGCGAGCGTCGTGTCCAGCGCGTGCGCCGAGCGCTCGAGCCACCTCCCGGCGCGCGCGATGACATCGACATCATCTGCGACATCGCGCGGAGGCTGGGTTCGGACTGGGGCCACCCGACGGCGGAACAGGTGTGGGACGAATGTCGCAGCCTGTCACCGATGCACGCGGGAATGGCGTACCGCCGCCTGGACGAGCTCGGCGGAATCCAGTGGCCGTGCCCGGACGAATCGCACCCCGGCACGCTGTTCCTTCACGCCAGGTTGTGGGAGGACCCGGTGGAGGGGACGCCGGCGCCTTTCCACGCGGTGGAGCACGACCCTCCGGTCGACAAGCTGACCGAGGAGTTTCCAATCCGGCTGACCACAGGCCGGCGGCTCGACTCGTTCAACACTGGGGTCCAGACGGGCGAGTACACGTCGCCGCTGCGCAACAAGGAGGCGCTCCTGATCTCGCCGGAAGACGGCAAGCGGTTGCGCGTCGAAGACGGCGAATGCGTGCGCGTGAGCTCGCGCCGCGGATCGGTAGAGGTCGACGTGCGCTTTGATTCCACGCTTCGGCCCGGCCTTGCCTTCATGACGCTGCACTTCCCCGACCAGGTCTCGACCAACGTCCTGACGATCGACGCGACCGACCCCAAATCGGGCACCGCGGAGTTCAAGGCGAGCGCGATCCGGATCGACAAGCTGGCGCCGGTTCCTTAGTTGGACATCCGAACCACCGGGGGTCCTGCGACCGCGGATGAGACCGCGGCGATCGACGGTTTTCTTGGTGCGCCGGAATCGTTGTGGGAAGGGGGCGTGCGGCGCCCGGCGGATGACCACGTCGCGTACGGCGGCCGCGCGGTGCGCTCGCAGCGACATCTGCTTTTGCCGGTGCTTCACGCGATCCAGGATCGGGTCGGTTGGGTCAGCCGCGGCGCGCTCGAGTACGCGTGCCGGCGGCTTTCGATTCCGCCTGCGGAAGCCTATGGCGTGGTCAGCTTCTACGCGCGGTTTGCGCTTCAGCCGCGCGGTCCGCTGACCTTGCGCGTTTGCGACGACATCGTGTGCGCGCTGTTCGGCGCGGACGAGGTCTGCGCCGCGGCCGGCGCAGAGCGCAGTCCTTGCCTGGGCCTATGCGATCACGCGCCGGCTGCTCTGGTCGAGCGGTCGGGCTCGCCGTTCGAGGAGGTGCAGGTTGCGCCGGTGACTAGCGAACAGGCGGCGGACATCTTGCGCGGCGAGACGTGGCCCACGCCCCTCTCCCCGACCCTCCCCCCTGGGGGGGGAGGGAGATTGCTTCGGCGCGTCGGCAACTACGATCCTCAACGCCTTGACGACTATGTGCGGCTCGGTGGCTTCGAAGCCTTGCGGCGGGGGCGGGAGATGGGCCCGGAGGGGGTGGTTCGCGAGGTTACCGAGGCGCGCTTGCTCGGGCGGGGTGGCGCGGCGTTTCCGACCGGGCGCAAGTGGGAGTCCGTCGCGAAGGCCGCGGCGAGACCTCACTACCTGGTGTGTAATGCGGACGAGTCGGAGCCGGGTACGTTCAAAGACCGCGTGCTGATGGAGGCGGACCCGTTCGCGGTCGTCGAGGGCATGGCCATCGCCGCCTTCGCCACGGGCTGCGAGAAGGGCTACATCTACATCCGCGCCGAGTACCCGCTCGCGCGCGAGCGCATCGAGAGTGCCGTCGCGCTTGCGCGAGGGGCGGGGTTGGTTGACATCGACATCGAGGTGCGGCGCGGCGCCGGCGCCTACATCTGCGGAGAGGAGACCGCTCTGTTCAACTCGATCGAGGGAAAACGGGGCGAGCCGCGCAACAAGCCGCCGTTTCCTGTCGAGGTCGGGCTTTTCGGGAAGCCGACGCTGCCCAACAACGTGGAGACTCTCCTCAACGTCCTCGACATCGTGCTGGACGGTGGCGCGGCGTTTGCGTCGAGCGGCACCAAGGACTCGACCGGATCCCGTCTCTTCTGCGTGTCCGGCCATGTGGAGCGGCCCGGCCTGTACGAGGTCGTGATGGGAACGCCTTTGCGAGAGCTGCTGCAGCAGGCCGGGGCGGGGACCATCCAGGCGGTGCTGCTCGGGGGCGCGGCGGGATCGTTCCTGACTCCGGACCAGGTCGACGTGCCGCTGTCGTTCGAAGGGACGCGTGCCATCGGAGCGACGCTTGGGTCAGGCGCGGTGGTGGTGTTCGATGAAAGCGCGGACATGAAGCACGTCCTTCTGCGCATCGCTCGGTTTTTCCGGGACGAATCGTGCGGGCAGTGCGTGCCGTGCCGGGTAGGCACGAAGCGCCAGGAGGAGATCCTCGAACGGATGCTGGGTGAGCGCATCGGCGACGCGCGCGCCGACGCCATGCTGCTGAGCGACATCGCGCAGGCGATGCGCGACGCGTCGATCTGCGGACTGGGGCAGACGGCGGCGAACGCGATCGCCTCGGGCCTCACCCAGCTGAAGGTGCTGAATGGCTGACAGCGTTTTCGTGGGGATGCCTCGGCGGATGGTGGGCGTCAGCATCGACGGGCGTGGGGTCGAGGTGGTCGAGGGTTCGACCATCCTGGATGCGTGCCGGCGGCTGGAGATCGATACGCCGACGCTTTGCCAGCTCGACAACCTCACGCCGGTCAACGTTTGCCGGGTCTGCGTGGTGGAGGTCGAGGGGTCGCGGGTGTTGGTGCCCGCGTGCTCGCGCAAGGTCGAGTCGGGGATGAAGATCAAGACCGACTCGGAGCGGGTGAGGCACAGCCGCCGGTTGGTGCTGGAGCTGCTGGGATCGTCGGTCGACATGTCGCTCTGCTCGCCCCAGGTGCACGGGTGGATTTCTGAGTATGGTGCGCGGCCTTCGCGGTTTGGGGCGGAGGCGGCCACCGTCGCGCAGCCGGTGAAGGTGGACAACGATCTCTATGTGCGCGACTACTCGCGCTGCATCCTTTGCTACAAGTGCGTTGAGGCTTGTGGGGTGGATGCGCAGAACACGTTTGCGATCGGCGTGGCTGGGCGCGGGTTTGATGCGCACATCTCCACCGAATTCGATGTTGGGCTCCCGGACTCTGCTTGTGTTTACTGCGGAAACTGCATCGGTGTTTGTCCTACCGGGGCGCTCATGTTCAAGAGCGAGCACGAGATGCGGGCGGGGGGGACGTGGGATGAGGGGCGGCAGGCCGTGACGGAGACGGTGTGTCCTTACTGCGGGGTGGGGTGCATGCTCGAGCTGCATGTGCAGGACAACACGATCGTCAAGGTCACCTCGCCGTTGGACAGCTCGGTTACTTCGGGGCATTTGTGTGTGAAGGGGCGGTTTGGGTTTCAGTTTGTGCAGAGGGGGGGGGGGTGAGGGGACGGGGGGCGGCGGGGAAGGACGGGCTGGGAAGGGGGTGTTGGGGGAAAGGGTCTTGGTTGCTGCGGGTGGGGCGGAATTGAGTGGCTTTGTCTGTTAAAAGGGCTTGACAAAACGTACGTTTGTTTGGTA
>VBGP01000160.1 GCA_005880795.1 Chloroflexota bacterium
CAGCCACGCGCTGACAGGCGAGCGCCCAGAGGTCTGCGAAATACTGCTTGCCCGAGCGGTCGATAGCGATGTCGGTGTCGCCGCCGCCCGGACCTGGCGCCGGGATGCCCATGATCGGCGACGGCACCGTCTTCTGGGCCATCACGCGGAAGGTGTGGCCGCCGTCTACCGAACCAAACCAGGTGCTTCGCTGCGTGCCCGTCCCGGTCGGGCCGCTGTTAAAGACGCGGCCCTGCGGGTCGACCGCGATGTCGGGCTCACCGTTGGTGTGGATCGGATCGACGATGGACGGCGTCTCGAAGCCGATGGCGTTCGAGCTGGCGGTGATCACTCCTATCGGGGACCGCGCCACCGCGACGATGCCGATGCCCAGAGCAGCGAGCGCGTAAAAAGCGACGCGCGAACGAACCATCGACCCACACCCCCCTTTTGCGCCGGCTTGCCACCGCCGAGCGCTGTCAGCCTGCTTGCTGACCTAAGGGAATATCACCCCGGCCTGCGCGGGGGCATCGTCCATTTGCGGTATTCGAATTTCCCCAATGTGCGGTATGGACATCCTCCGACACCGGTCAAGAATTGTTCAAGGCGGGGTCTTCATTAATCTCGCACCCGCTGCGAGATGGACTCTGTGGGGGAGTGTGCAAATGCCGCGGAGGCTGAAATTACTCATCGGCTTGAGCTCTGCAGCGGCGATGTGGCTAGGAGGAAGTGGCTTGGCGAGCGCCGATAGCCTTGTCATCAACTTCGAGCCACCGGCCTACGCGCCGGGTTCGATCGACAATCAGAACGGTTGGCATGGCGGTGAGAACGGCACGCATCCGATGCAGACGTACGGTCCGATCAATACCGCCATTGACCAATCAATCGTCCCGAATCCCGGCTACGAGGATTTCGGCCAACAGAGCTGGCGCATTTCGAACGCATTCACCGACACCGCGTTCGGCGACTGGCCGTTCTCGCCGTCGCTCCAGAACGAGGCCGGCGAGACGATGGCGTGGAATCACGATCAGACGGGTTTGCTCGTTTACTCGGGCGGGACACGGCAAAACCATTTCGAGGTCCAATGGGACTTCGCCTCCACGGTTCCGAACGAAGAGCAGGCCGGCCTCCAGATCTCGATGTCGCCCGACCGCGGTGATGGAGCACGGATGAGCTACATCCGCCTGGAGGACCACACGAACGGCATCTCCGTATTCTTCGACGACTACCACGACAACTATCCCTACGGTTCAGCGTCGAACCCTGCGGCTGGTTGTGGTGTTGAAGATGCCTTTGTCGAGACCGCGGTGGCCACCGGTCTCGACCGCAGCGAGCCACACACCGTCAAGCTCGTGATGGACTTCGTCGATGGTCCGCGCAACGACGTGGTCAAGGTTTACGTCGACGGAGCTCTGCGCCACACAGGCACAAGTTGGGAGGACTACTTCCGATGGTGTGAGGCAACGCTACAAAGTCGGACGGTCGACTCCATGCTGTTTCAGGCTCGCTCCGGCCGTGGAACCGCTCCGGCGACCTTCGGCCACGGTTTCCTGATCGACAACCTGAGTTACAGCAGCTTCTCCGCCAACCAGTGCGACGAACACAGCTCAGATGGCGACGGCGCCGTCCAGAGCTCTGAAGGCAAGCATGGACAGACGAAGTTCCACAAGCAGGGATGCGGCCACCAGGACACCGACAGCGTTCAGCACAGTGATGGCGATTCTGGACACAACTTCCAGTCCACGTCGGTCGATGCGGCCCAATTTACAACGGCCGCGGGCGGACGGACGGTGGTCATCACCGGGATGGGCACTGACAACGGTCTTCCGGTCGCCTTCACGCTGACTGCGGTCGACTACGACGGGCTTCTGCCACCGGCTTATACACTCGTTCTGAGCGACGGCTACACCTTCGCGGGCACGATGGTCAGCGGAGGCTTGAGCGTCCTGTAGAGGGCAGATTCCGGGGCGGGGCAACCCGCCCCGGAACGCTCCCTAACGGCTTGGTTCTCCGGCCCGTCGCGCGACGTGCGTCAGCTCCTCGATCGCCTGGCGCGCCAGCTTGAGCGCCCGAGCGTAGGCGGCCTTGCTCGGCGGCCTGGAGCGTCCTTCGAGCGAACCGTCGATAAACCGCTTGGCGAGCTGAGTCGCGTCGTTTGAATTCTCGACCAACGTCATCCTCCCTTTATGTCTGCCTTCAATTCTGACCAAAAGCGGTCGATGATCAATTCGGCGAACCACTCGGACCAATATTTCTGCTTCAGCTTTTTCTTCGCCAGGTAGTTTCGGAATTCTGGGGTCACCTCGAGCTCCGCAATCAACAGCGGGACGACGTCGTCCGGCCGTATCTCCTTGATGAAGCCGCGGGTCGCAATGTACGCGTGTTTGGCCTTCGCCTTCCAGGCCGCCGCGTCGTCCTGGAGCAGCGAGCTGAGGCTCGCGTCCCTCATATCCTGCAGCTTCTTCTGGGTCAGGGCCACAGGACCATCCGGGTCGCCCAGGCGGCGGAAGCGAAAACCGTGACCAGCTCGAGCGCGAAGAGTCCGATCGTCCATCCGTACAGGCCGGGTGAACCGCCATTGATCAACCAGAGGAGACAGATCGCGACCGTGACCAGGCTGAGGCCAAAGGTGCCAAGCAGCGCGGTGCCCGTAGTGCGGTACGGCTGCACGACTTGGTCCGGGACACCGCCAGAGTAGGACTGATACGAGGCGATGATGATGCCGAGGAAGACCAGCACCAGGCCGCCCAGCGCGGCCGAAGCGCCGAGGATCGCGATGACGATGTCCTTGGGCTCGACCATTGCGGCCAAGGATAAAGAGAGGCCCGGCGGGCCGGAGGATTACGCTCACTCTCACAAGCACCCGTAAAAAAAGAGAGGCCCGGTTGTCCGGGCCTCTCTGTGCGGGGCTTACGCCCCTATCCCAACCTTGTTGTCAGCAGCCTGTCGCGGGCTGGCGGAACCCAGGGAACGGGTTGAGGTCGCCCATCAATGTGTAGCGGCCGATGTTGGTCGAAGTTGACTGCGTCGGCTCCGAGACCGTGTTCGGAGACGTGCGCATGAACCACGGGAGGTATGCCTCGTCTTCAGGGTGGTAGTAACCATCCGCACTCTGCGTGCCATTCGGGTTCGGCCCCTGCTCAAAGGTATTCGTGCCCATCGCGAAGCCGATGGCTACGACCGGGTCGCCGGTCTCGAGCACGCCCGTGCAGCCATATTGAGGTGCCGTCGGGGTCACCCACGGCTCGACCGTGTTGTTTACGAACGGGTCGTCAGCCCATTCAGAAATTTCGTGGCTGACGGCGTGTATGTCCTGTAGTGCCCAGTAGGTACCTCCATCGGGTCGGGCGTAAATACCGGGCGCGACGTATGAGGCCCACGCAAACGTCTGCACCTTGCCGTTTCCGTTTGTGTTCCCGCTCCCCGCACCGATGCCGACCGGGCTGGTGCCGTGGTAGCCGATGACGCAACAGTTGAAGATGTTCTTGCCGATGAAGAGCAGCACGTTATCCGTCAAGTAAATCGGCAGATGGGTCGGGTCCGCGCTGTTCTCGATGTTGTTGATCTGTGACGACCACCAGCCGATGTCGATGTCGGCGAAAACCACCCCTCGACCGCTCTGCAGCAGCGTGCCTTGATTGCTCGGCACGTTGATGGTCACCGAGGGCAAAACGTTCGGGTGCAGGATCAAGTGGTATCCGCTCGAGCCGGTCTTGTTGAACTGCGCTCGCATGGTGGCGTCTTCCAGCTGCAGCGAGTTCTTGCGGTCGCCCTGCGAGAGAACTCCGCCGGGACCGCGAATCAGTGCTGGCGCGTTTGGAAACGAACCGGCGGCCGTGGCGGCCGGCGTCATGCCATATTTGTTGAGCGCAAACTGCGGCGAGGCCAGGGTCGGCCCGACCACGTTGTTGCCATTGAAAGTACGCCCGCCGACGTTGACGATGATGGGCGTGATATCGGCTTCGATCGTTGCCGAGCCGCCCGTGCTTGGATCGACTCCGACCATGTTGTAGCCGTATGTCAGGCCGTTGTGCGGGTTCGTCGTCGTACCGAACCAATGCTGGACGGTCCGGTCGGTTGACAGTGGCTCGGCGCCGGCCTGCGAGGTCGTCAATGCCTGCAGTTGCGAGTCGTTGATCACCGGGATCGCGTTTGCGCTGACAGGCGAAGCTCCGAATGCCGCGACCATCGCGGCGATCACCGATATGGATAGGCCTAAACGGCGATAGGTCATAAGCACCCCTCTTACAAACAGACCCCGACGGCACACCCACCCCGCGGTTCAGCTGCGGGTTCAAAAATAGTAGCGAGGCCCAGAACGGAATGCTGAAATAACCTTAAATTGTTGCCCTGAATCGTTCGGGTACGCTCCTCCTACAAACGCCGCCGTAGCTCAATTGGCAGAGCAGCTGTTTTGTAAACAGCAGGTTACGGGTTCGATTCCTGTCGGCGGCTCCAGGCGGTTTTTTGCCGAGAATCCGCATCGCTGACGCCAGACGTGCCGAAGAACGGGACTTGAAGCGCACCGCTGACGCCAGGAGGTGCGGAGTCCGCCTCTTTAGAGCAGGTGTGCGGCCAGGAACTCCA
>VBGP01000161.1 GCA_005880795.1 Chloroflexota bacterium
GGTGCGCCGCGCGGGCGTCTGTTGAGCCTCCAGCAAACACACGCTGTGTGAATCAATCGAGCGGAGGAAAGCATGACTGACCACAAGGTGACAAGCCGGGAGGAGTGGCTGGCCACTCGCGAGGCGCTGCTCGTGCGCGAAAAGGAGCACACGCGAATGGGTGACGACCTGGCGCGGCAACGGCGCGAGCTGCCTTGGGTCCGGGTCGAAAAGGAGTACAGCTTCGAGACCGACGAAGGCGTCAGGACGCTCGCCGAGCTGTTCGACGGTAGGTCACAGCTCCTCGTCTACCACTTCATGTTCGGCCCGAGCTACGAGGCCGGGTGCCCGACCTGCTCCTCCAACGCCGATGCCGTCAACGGCGTGGTTCCTCATCTCAACGCCCGTGACGTCACGATGGTCTACGTCTCGCGCGCGCCGCTGGAGAAGCTCTTGGCCTATAAGCAGCGGATGGGCTGGAGCTTCCCCTGGGTCTCATCGTCCAGCAGCGAGTTCAACTTCGACTTCAGCGTGTCACGGACCGAGGAGCAGACGCGCGAAGCGATCAAGCCCATGATCGAGGCAGGGATACCAGCGGTCGTAAACCATCTTGCAAGCGCCTCCGGAACGGACGTTGTCGGCTACTTGTCGGAGGGCCCCGGCTTTAGCACCTTCGTCAGCGACCAGGGTGCTGTATTCCACGCCTACTCCACCACGGCCCGTGGGCTGGAGTTTCTGATGGGGTACTACCCGATCCTTGACCGTGCCCCCAAGGGTCGCAACGAAGCCGACTCACCCCTGTGGCTTCGCCGGCACGACGAGTATCCGCAGAGGGCGACGTGATACTCGGCGAGGTACCGGTGCACTGAGGGCGCCATTGGCTGAGTCGGCGGTGCTTCCCACTCGGTTCCCGTCGCTCTATCCTTTACACGCGATGGCTGACCAACTGATGGTCGACCTCGGGACGCTCGAAGAGTCTCTCGATGACATCCGCCGTGCACCGGCAGACCTCGGCACGGTCGAGCTGGTCGTCAGGCGGCCCGCTGACGAGCAGCGCGAGGTTTTGGCCCAAGCGTGGCTTGACGCCGAGAGTGGCCTCGGGGGCGACCTCTGGCCGACACGCATCCCGAAGGGGATGACGTCGCCTGACCCGGAGGCGCAGTTGACCGTCGCCAACGCGCGAGCACTGGCGGCCTTCGCCGTGGATCGAAGTCGGTGGCCGATGGCCGGGGATCAACTGTTCGTTGATTTCGACATCAGCGAGAGCAATCTGCCCCCGGGCTCGCGCCTTCAGGTAGGTGACGCTGTGCTCGAGTTCAGTGCCAAGCCGCATACGGGCTGCAAGAAGTTCTCCGGCCGCTTCGGGCTCGATGCCCTCGAATTCGTCAGCACCCCGATTGGGAAGGAGCTGCGCCTTCGAGGCGCGAACTGCCGGGTCGTCGTGTCCGGTCTCGTGCGCGTCGGCGACACGGTCAGGAAGCTGCCGGCAGGCGCGTCGAGCTAGGCGACCAGGACCTTCAGCTCCGCCAGTGAGCCGCGCACCAGGTCGGACCATCCGACCTCATTGTCGGCATCGACCCAGCGGTCGAACGCGACCCGGAAGACCGCGATGCCGGCCTCGGCAGTCAGCCTTGCGGCCGGGTCGGGGACGCCTCGTCGGCGGAGCGTGTCGGCGATCGCCGACGCGAGCGAAGCCATCTTGATCAGCTCGCGCTCGCGAAGCTCCGCGTTGGCTGCGATGATCGACTGGCGTCGCCTGCTGTGGGCGCGGCGCTCCTCGTTGAACACGACGCCGGCGGCGAGCAGCCCGGCGGCGACTGCCTCGATCGGAGCAGCGGAAGAAGGCGAACCTGCCACCGCGGTGACCAGGAGGTCTCGCAGATTGTTCGAGCCGGCGAAAAGGACTTCCTTCTTGTCGGCGAAGTGGCGGAAGAATGTCCGCTCCGTGAGGCCCGCGCGCTCGGCGATCTCCGCGACCGTGGTCTGGTCGTAACCACGCTTGGCGTAGAGCTCCAGCGCCGATTGCACCAGCCGCCCCTTCGCGTCGGGGCCCCACCGGGTCATGCGCCCGATCATAGCGATGACAGCCGCTGACATGCCCTGCTATATTGATGTCAGCGACTGACATTGGGGCCTCGAGTCAACCGCCAATCGAAGAGCTGCCAGATCGATAGGAGGTTCGACCATGCGTGTATTCGTAACCGGCGCGACCGGATTCATTGGTTCCGCCGTCGTCCGTGAGCTGCTTGACGCCGGCCACGAGGTGCTTGGCCTCGCTCGCTCCGAGCAGGCCGCGGCGGCAGTGGCCGCCGCCGGCGCGAAGGTCCATCGCGGGGACATCGGCGACCTCGACAGCCTCCGGCGGGGGGCCGCCGAGTCGGACGGCGTCGTTCACACCGCGTTCAACCATGACTTCAGCGTGAGCAGGCTCGACGCGTCCGCGGCCGACCGGCTCGCGGTCGAAGCCATGGCCGAGGCCCTGGTGGGCACCGACCGGCCGATCGTCATCGCCTCTGGCACGGGAGGGCTCTCGCCGGGCCACCTCGCGACCGAGCAGTCAGTTCCCATTTCCGACGCGACTGGACGCTATGCGGTCGAGGAGATGGTGGTCTCGTTTGTCGCGCGGGGCGTGCGGCCGGCCGTGGTGCGCTTCCCACCGACCGTCCACGGTCGCGGCGACCACGGCTTCATCTCGATGCTCATCGACATCGCGAGGAAGAAGCGCGTGTCGGGCTACCCGGGCGACGGGTCGAACCGCTGGCCGGCGGTTCACAGGATCGATGCCTCCCAGCTCTTCCGCCTGGCCGTGGAGTCGGCGCCGGCGGGTGCTCGCCTGCATGGGGTTGGTGAAGAAGGGATAGCGGTGAGGGAGATTGCGGAGGTCATCGGCCGCCGACTGGGTCTGCCGGTCGTCGCCATTCCGCCCCAGGAGGCGGCCGGACATTTCGGTTTCCTGGGCGCCTTTTTCGCACTGGACTGCCCGGCCTCGAGCGCACTGACCCAGCAGCAGCTGGGGTGGCATCCGGCGCAGCCAGGACTCATCGCGGACCTGGAGCAAGGCCACTACTTCGAGCGCCGGCCGGTCGCAGCTTCGCGCTGACAAAGAGGACCACATGGCCGCTCCACGCGGAGCGGCCATCCTTGAGCTAGGGAAGGCGTACCGACCCGTCTTCCTGAATAGCCCAATCAGGGTTGTGCGCGACTTCCCAAACGTATCCATCGGGATCCGCGAATGCGCCCGTGTAGCCACCCCAGACCGCGTGATGCCCAGGCCGCACAACCTTGCCGCCCGCACGTTCAGCTTGGCTGAGCAACAAGTCGACCTCGTTGGCAGACCGGACGTTGTGGGCTAGCTCGACGCCCGCCGCACCGTGGCCGCCGAGTTTTGTCCAGAGGCCAAAAACCATAGCGCCGGCCTGAAAGAAAACAATCTCATCGTCCGGCTGCTGGCCGACCGTCCATCCCATCGCCTCGTAGAAAGCGCGCGCCCTGGGCAGGTCCTCCACGCCGAGGGTCACCAAGCTGATGCGTTGTTCCACGCGAACCTCCTACTGATGCCTGACCGACCATCATTGCGACAGACCGCCCGGCCATTTGAGACACAGTCCACACCACACGGAGGGACGAGGACCGCAATGAGCAGCTCGAGCACCAACATGTCGCGGGAGATTGTTCAGGCCAAAGAGCACGTGCACCGCCTGGTGCAATCAAACCATGTCCTTGGTGCCGTCCACGGTAACCATGCCGCCGGCCGCTTCAACGCGTGGCTCGCCGTGCAGATCACGAGCAAGGTCGGAACGATGTGGGCCGCCTATGCCTTCTGTGTGCTCGCGCTCATATCCCTGCCCGCGGCTCTCGCTTCGGGAAACACAATCGTCATCGTCGCCTGGCTGGCGCAGACGTTTCTCCAGCTGGTCCTCCTACCCATCATCATCGTCGGCCAGAACGTGCAGCAGGCGGCCAACGATGCACGAGCCGAGGCCGACCACGAGACGCTGAGCGCGGTGCATGAACTCACCAAGCACATCGACGTCCTACAGGATCAGCAGATCCAGATCCTGGAGATCTTGAAGCCTGCCTCGGCGTCGTGACGGGCGCTTGTCGGACCGATGCTCGGACGCCCTTTCAGGACGAGAGATCGCGACCGAGCTGGCGGGCGATAACCGTGCGCAGGATGTCATTGGTTCCTTCGCCAATCGCCATCAGGGGCGCGTCGCGGTAAAAGCGCTCGATCTCGTATTCGGTCGAATATCCGTAACCTCCGTGGATCCGCATGGCCTCGAGCGATGCCTTGATGCACACCTCAGATGCGTAGAGCTTGGCCATTCCCGTCTCCAGGTCGGCTCTTTTTCCGGAGTCGAGGGTGGAGGCGGCCCACCACGTCAGCAGCCGAGCAGCCTGCACCTCTGTCGCCATGTCCGCAAGCTTCAGCTGGATGGCCTGGAACTCGGCGATCGGCCTGCCGAAAGCCTGCCGTTCGTGCGCGTAGGCGAGTGAGCGGTCGAGGCTCGCCTGTGCCACGCCCACGGCGCGGCCCGCGATGTTGACACGGCCGAACTCGAGGGCGGACAGGGCTTGCTGGAGACCATGTCCCTCTTCGCCGC
>VBGP01000048.1 GCA_005880795.1 Chloroflexota bacterium
CCTGCGCAATGGCGGGCACTGAAAGCAAGACACCGCACGTGTTCCGGGCCGGGCTGCGACCGGCCGGTCAACTGGACCAGTCCGCATCACATCGAGTTCTGGTCTCACGGCGGACCGAGCGACCTCACCAACCTGCTCCCGCTCTGCTACTACCACCATCGCCTGGTGCATGAAGGGGGATGGCAGGTGGTCAAAACGGGCGAACGTGTGAAGTTCATCCCACCCGACCGAGTCATCGCGCGGCGTAACCGCGGACCTGGGATGCGCTGGGCCGCTTAGCCGCCGTGCTTCTTCTTGTTCTTCGGGGGTGAATCCGCTGGGGGTGGAGAAGCAACCTCGGCCACCGGCGCGGCGGACGGCTCTGGCGATGGAGAAGGACTGGATTCGGGGCTGGACGGGCTCGTTTCCTGCTGCGCCTGAACCCCGCCGGACCCGTGGCTGCTTCCCGGAGTTGGCATCTGGATCGTGCCGGTCTGCGCGGCCACGCCTACCGCGACCAGGGCGGTCGCGAGCGCTCCCAGCAAGAGGTTCAGAGGCTTGCTCATACCTCTAGAACGCTTCGGGTGGCGAAGAAAAAGGGCCGGATCGCGATCCGGCCCTTTCGTTTACTTGGTCGGGTTAGTCGTCGTGGCCTCCACCACTGTTCTCGCCCTGGTCGCCTCCGCCGTCGTGCTCACCGGAGCTTGTCGATTGGGTCGCCGCTGCTCCGGTCTCGTTGTCGTCGTTGGTCTCCGTGTCGGTGTCGGCCGGCTCGGCGGTGTCGGCCGGCTCGGCGGTTGGTGGGGCTTCCGGCGTGTCGGTCGGTTCGGGAGTGTCGGTCGGCTCAGTGCGAGTTCCGGTCGCTTCGTCGCCGAACGTTGTCGCGTGTTGGCCGACCACCTTGGCCAGCGAGAAGCCCGTGTGGGCGGACGCGCCTACAGCGGCGACCAGCAGAGCCCCGGCTGCTGCGCCGACGATGAGTACGACTGGTCTTTTCATGCCTCTACAAACGCCTCGCCGGGGGCAAGTCGGAAGGTCCCCATCAGTCGCCGGGACCACCTGAGCCCGAATGATCGCCCGACGGCTCGGGCGAGGGCGAAGGCTCCGGTGATTCGCGCGGTTCGGGGCTGCTGGAGGACTCAGGCCGCTCTGACGGCGCCGCGGTGGGCGCCTGGCGAGCGGGCGGTGCCGGAGGCGGGGCCGCCTGCGGCGGGGTTGGCTTCGACTCGGGTGTCGGGCTCGGTGGGGCCTCGATGACAGTTTTGGCCCGTTCCGTCCACACAGCCGGGTTTGCGCTGCCGGTGGCCGCATACGCGGTCAGGCCCAGCATCCCGGCGATCCCGATTGCCAGGGCGGCCGGAGCGAAACGCCACGGGCGGGCCCCGAGTGGCTGGAGGTATCGAGGCTGCGAAAAGCGCGGCTGGATCGCATCGAGCGCGGCGCGGAGCCGGTACGTGAAGTGCGGCCCGAGCGGGTTGTCCTCAGTCTTCGGCATAAGACTCACTCTTGTCTGAAGGAAACGCCGCCCGCGCTTCAAGTGAGAAGGCGGCGTCGAGCTCCGCGCGAAGGCGTTCGCCCGCCTGGCGCAGCCGGGTGCCGATCGTGCGCTCGGAAACGCCGATCGCGGCGGCGATCTCGCGGTTGTTGTAACCGTGGTAGTGGCGCAGCACGATCGCCACGGCAAGCTTCGGGGGAAGGTTTCGAAGCGCTGTCAGGAGGTCCGGTCGCGTCGCCGCTTCGGCAGGATCGACGGACGCCGCGGGACGGCCGAGGCGGCGCAGGATCTCGCCCACGCTCCGCAGCTTCGCCCGGCGGCGGTAGGAGATCGCTCGATTGACCGCGATGCGGTGCACCCAGGCTTCCGCCGGCGCATCGGGACGCCAGCGCTTCCAGGCCTGGAACGCCTGGACGAAGGCGTCCTGGGCGCAATCTTCAGCTTCGTCCGGGTCGCGGAGGATGACCGACAGCGTCCGGTACACGCGCGGGTACGCGGTGCGGTACAGCCGGTCGAAATCATCCCGTGAACCGGGTTGGTAGCCCTCCCCCATAGCTCTGAATAACGGCTTAGGCTACTCGAGCATGCCCATCGTCTGGACGCAGGACCCCGCCGCCAACCAGCTCCTCGAGACCGACCCTCTTGCGCTGCTCATCGGGATGGTCCTCGACCAGCAGGTCAAGATGGAGAAGGCGTTCGGTGGGCCGTATGAGCTCAAGCGTCGGTTGGGCCACCTCGACGCCGGCAAGATCGCGCGGATGGACCCCGAGCGATTGGACAAGATCTTTCGCGAGCGACCGGCGCTGCATCGTTTTCCCGGCTCCATGGCGCGCCGCGTCCAGGCGATGTGCGCGGCGATCGAGAAGGACTACGGCGGCGACGCAGGCTCGGTCTGGCGCGACGCCCGGGACGGCGACGAACTGGCGGCACGGATCAAGAAGCTGCCGGGCTTCGGCGACATGAAGGTGCGCATCCTCGTCGCGGTGCTGGCCAAGAAGTTCGACGTCAAGCCGAAGGGGTGGGAGAAGCACGCCGCGACCTGGCATTCGGTGGCGGACGTCGACTCGGCCGAGTCGATGGTGCACGCCCGCGAGGTGAAGCGGGAGATGAAAGCGAAGAAATAGTTTCTGATAAGGTTTTGCCTCCGGCTCCGCCGCAGAGAGTGGAGCGGAATAGAGGAAACAAGATGAGATGAGAGATTGCACTCCCAGCCGAGAGCAAGCGCGGGCCCTGAGTCAGGAGTTCGCACTGGTCCCGGTTTACCGCGAAATCCTCGCCGACATGCTCACCCCTGTCCGCGCTTACACCCTGCTGTGCCCGCCGGGCGAGCCGGGGTTCCTGCTGGAGAGCGTCGAGGGCGGCGAGCGTCTCGCTCGCTATTCGTTCATCGGCGTCCAGGCGCGACCGCTCGAGCTCGGGACGGGAAATCCCCTCGACGCCCTCGCGTCGGTGGCCGGTGAGCAGACCGCGCCGGTCAAGGGCGTCCCCCGTTTCCACGGCGGGGCGGTGGGCTACCTCGGCTACGAGACCGCGCGGCACTTCGAGCGACTGCCGCTCGCGAAGGGCGCCGCGCCACCGATGCCGGAGAGCTCCTTCGTGCGCGCCGAAGACCTGGCCGTATTCGATCACGTCACGCGCCGGCTCCAGCTGCTGACCATCCACCGGCCCGACCGCGAGGACTACGAAGACGCTATCGCCCGCATCGACGGCATGGAGCAAAGACTCGTCGCTGACCAGGTGCCGGCGCAATCCCATGGGGCCGATGGCGTGAAGTGGCAGTCGAACGTGACCCAGGGCCAGTTCCACGCCATGGTCGACGCCGCGCGGGAGCACATCATGGGCGGCGACGCGTTTCAGATCGTGGTCTCGCAGCGCTTCCACAAGCCTCTCGCCGCCACGCCGTTCGACGTGTATCGCTGTCTTCGCGCGATCAATCCCTCGCCCTACATGTTCTTTCTCGCGCTGGGCGGCGACCGCCACGTGGTGGGCACGTCGCCGGAGAAGCTGGTGCAGGTGGAGGGGCGGCGTGTCGAGACGCGGCCGCTCGCGGGGACGCGGCGGCGCGGCGCGGACCCCACCGAGGATGTGCGGCTGGAGAAGGAGCTCCTCAACGACCTCAAGGAGCGGGCCGAGCACGTGATGCTGGTCGACCTCGGGCGCAACGACGTGGGCCGCGTGGCGAAACCCGGCACGGTAACGGTGGATCGGCTGATGGAGGTGGAGCGCTACTCGCATGTGATGCACATCTCATCGACGGTCAGCGGCCAGCTGCGCGAGGGCAAGACCTCGCTCGATGCGCTGCAGGCCGCGTTCCCCGCCGGCACCGTCTCGGGCGCGCCCAAGATTCGCGCCATGGAGGTCATCGCCGACCTCGAGCCGGACCAGCGCGGCGTCTATGCGGGCTCGGCCGGATACGTGAGCTTCGGCGGAAACCTCGATATGGCGATCACGCTGCGAACGGTGGTGGTCGCGGAAGGCGTCGCTTACGTGCAGGCGGGCGCGGGCGTGGTGGCGGACTCGAGGCCAGAGCGCGAGTACGAGGAGACGCTGGAGAAAGCGGGCGCGATGTTCAAGGCGATCGAGATGGCGGAGGCGATGTGATGGGTCTAGCCATGATCGACAACTACGACTCATTCACCTACAACCTGGTGCAGTACATGGCCGAGCTCGGCGCGGAGCCGAAAGTCTTTCGCAACGACGGGGTGACGGTCGACGAGCTGGCGCAGTTCGACGGCGTGGTCATCTCACCGGGGCCAGGTCGTCCCGAGGATGCGGGAGTTTCGACCGAAGCGATCCGCGCGCTGAGTGGAAAGGTGGCGATTCTCGGCGTGTGCCTGGGCCACCAGTGCCTCGGCGAGGCGTTCGGGGGGCGTGTCATTCGCAATGAGCCCGCGCACGGTAAGACCTCGTGGATCCGCCACGACAACTCAGGCGTGCTCGCCGGCGTCAACGACCCGTTCGAGGCCACGCGCTATCACTCGCTCATCGTCGAGCGGTCATCGGTACCCGCGGACCTTCTGATCACGGCCTGGACCTCGGATGGCACGGTGATGGGATTGCGCCACGTGAAGCATCCGACCTACGGCGTGCAGTTCCACCCCGAGTCGGTGCTGACCAAGGAAGGCAAGAAGATTTTGGGCAATTTCGTGCGTCGGGCAGCGAAGTCCGCGGCATGATCGAGTCGATCGCGAAGGTCGTCAAGTGCCAGAACCTCACCGAGGACGAGGCTGCCGCCGCCTTCGAGGTCATCATGCGCGGCGACGCGACGCCATCGCAGATCGCCGGGTTCGTCGTCGCGCTGCGGATGAAGGGCGAGACGGTCGAAGAGCTCACCGGCTTTGCGCGCTCAGCCCGCGCCATGGCGACCCCGATCCATGTCAACGGCGCGCTGCTCGACACATGCGGGACCGGAGGCGATGGCCTGGCGACCTTCAACATCTCGACGCTGGCCGCCATCGTGTCCGCCGCGTGCGGCGCGCGGGTCGCCAAGCACGGCAACCGCGCCGCCTCGTCGCTTTGCGGCTCCGCCGATGTGCTCGAGAAGCTGGGCGTGAAGATCGACCTTGCGCCAGAAGGCGTGGCGCGCTGCGTGGAGGGGGCGGGCATCGGTTTCCTCTTCGCGCCGATCTTCCACCCGTCGTTTCGCTTCGCCGCGGTGACGCGCAAAGACCTCGGGCTGCGCACGGTCTTCAACATCCTCGGTCCGCTGTGCAACCCGGCCGGCGCAAAGTACCAGGCGCTCGGCGTCGCGGACGGCGCGCTCGCGGGCAAGATGGCGGAGGTGCTGATACGCCTCGGCGTCGAGCGGGCGATCGTCTTTCACGCGGCGGACGGCATGGACGAGCTCTCGGTTGCGTCGCCGTCCTTCGTGATCGAGATCGACGGAGAGCGAAAGGAATACGAGCTCGACCCCGCGGAGCTGGGCCTTGCGCGGGCGCCGGTCGAGTCGATGCGGGGCGCGGGGCCGGAGGACAACGCCCGCCTTGCGCTCGAGGTCCTCGGTGGCGCGAAAGGACCGAGGCGCGACGTCGTCCTCCTCAACGCCGCGGCCGCGCTGCGTGCCGCCGGGCTGGCGAGGGACTGGAAGGACGGGCTTGGCCTCGCCGCGGAAGCGATCGACTCGGGGCGGGCCGGTGAGGTTTTGCAGCGGTGGGCCAGAATCTCGCAGGAGTGAAGTCGGAGGATCTCTTGAGCCGCCTCGTCCTCGAGGCAAGGCAGGACCTGCAGCGCAGGCGCCACCTGATGGGTCCGGACCAGCTCGAGCTCGCGGTCGCCGCGTACACGCCGAAGGACTTCATCGGCGCGCTGCGCAAGCCGGGGCTCGCCGTGATCGCCGAGATGAAGCAGCGGACTCCAACCATGGGTGTCCTCGCCGACGACTACCGCCCGGCGGACATCGCACACGCCTACGCCGAAGGCGGGGCCGCCGCCATCTCGGTGCTGACCCACATGGCCGGCTTCGGCGGCCGGGTCGACCACGTCCGCGCCGTTCGGGCGGCCACGCAGCTTCCGATCCTGCGCAAGGATTTCGTCACCGACCCCTTCGAGGTGGCCGAGGCCCGCGCGTGCGGAGCCGACGCGGTGCTCCTCATCGTCGCGGCGCTGGAGCCGGGACAGCTCAAAGACCTGGTAGCGCTGACCAAGAGCCGAGGCATCGCCGCGCTGGTCGAGGTGCACGACGAGGCGGAGACCGCCGCGGCGCTCGACGCCGGAGCGCTCGCGATTGGCGTGAACCACCGCGACCTGCGGACCTTCAACGTCGACCTGGCCTTGACCGGGCGGCTGCGCCGGCTTGTGCCGCATGAGGTCGTGCTGGTGGCAGAGAGCGGGATTCACTCGGCGGCCGATGCGCGTCGCATGCGCGAGGCCGGCGCTGACGCGATCCTCGTCGGCGAGGTGCTGATGCGGGCGGGGGACCCGGCCGCCCAGATCAAAGAGTTGATGGCTTGATACGCATAAAGATCTGCGGCATCTGCGACCTCGAAGGCGCGAGCGCAGCAGTCGAGGCGGGCGCCGACATGATCGGCTTCCACTTCTGCAGCTCCGACCGCCACGTCACGCCCGAGGAGGCCCTGGCGATCCTCGATGAGCTGTCGGTCCGGCCCAAAGTCGTCGGGGTGTTCATCGATCAGCCCGCCGAGGAAGTGCGTCAGATCGCCGAGTACCTCGACCTCGATCTGCTGCAGCTGCACGGCTCCGAGCCGGCCGGCTTCGACGCCGGCCGTCCGGTGATGAAAGTGTTGAAGGTGAAGGACGGCGTGCTGCCCGATGCAGAACAGTGGCCCGACCCGATCATGCTCGACTCGTGGTCGGCCGACCAGCGCGGGGGGACCGGCCGGACCTGGGACTGGGACCTGGCGCGCCCCTTGCTTGCGGCGCGCCAGGTGTTCGTCGCGGGCGGTCTGGAACCGGGTAACGTGGGCAAGGTCGTGAGCGGGTTCAAGCCCTATGGCGTCGACGTGTCCAGCGGCGTCGAAGCTCGCGTGCGGGTCAAGGACCCTGAAAAGGTGCGCGCATTCATCCGCGCGGTGCGGCTCGCGGAGGTCCACTCCTGATGTCGCGTGCGGCGCTGACCCACCCGGTCGACGGACGGTTCGGTGCTTTCGGCGGGCAGTACGTGCCGGAGACGCTGATGAGCGCGCTCCACGAGCTCGAGGACATGTGGCACGAGGCCAAGGCCGACCCGCAGTTCCAGCTCGAGCTGGCGGGACACCGCCGCGCCTTCATCGGCCGGCCGACGCCGATCTACGCCGCGACCCGGCTGAGCGAGAAGTTCGGCGGCACGCACATCCACTTCAAGCGCGAGGACCTCTGCCACACAGGCGCGCACAAGCTCAACAACGCGGTCGGGCAGGCGCTGCTCGCGATGCGCATGGGCAAGAAGCGGATCATCGCCGAGACCGGTGCGGGCCAGCACGGGGTCGCGACCGCGACGGTGTGCGCGCGCTTCGGTCTCGACTGCACCGTGTACATGGGCACCGAAGACATGCGCCGCCAGTCGATGAACGTGCGCCGCATGAAGCTTCTCGGGACCGAGGTCGTCGAGGTCAAAAGCGGGTCGAAGACGCTCAAGGACGCAACCACTGAAGCCATCCGAGATTGGGTGACCAACGTGCGCACGACCCACTACATCATCGGATCGGTCGTCGGACCGCATCCGTACCCGGAGATGGTGCGTGACCTGCAGCGCGTGATCGGCGACGAGGCGCGCGAGCAGTACCTGTCGCTGGACGGCAAGCTGCCCGACGTGGTCGTGGCGTGCGTGGGCGGGGGCTCCAACGCGATCGGCATCTTCACCGCGTTCATCGACGACAGGGACGTAGCGCTGGTCGGTGTCGAAGCGGCCGGCAAGGGGATCCGCACCGGGCAGCACGCGGCCTCGCTCGTCGGGGGACGGCCCGGCGTGCTGCATGGGTCGTACTCCTACGTCCTGCAGGACGGGGATGGACAGATCCTGCCGACGCATTCCATCTCCGCGGGGTTGGACTATCCCGGGGTCGGGCCGGAGCACGCGTTCCTGCGCGACATCGAGCGCGTCGAGTACGTCGGGGTGACGGACCAGGAGGCGCTGGCCGCGTTCAAGCTCTGCACGCGGCTCGAGGGCATCATGCCGGCGCTGGAACCCTCGCACGCGATCCACCAGGCGGGTGTCATCGCGAAAGAGCTGGGGCCTGGAGGCCGCATTCTCGTCTGCCTATCGGGCCGCGGCGACAAAGACATGGACTCTGTCGATGGTGGCTGACGCCGGGCGCGCGCAGGGCGCACTTCACAACCAGACGCGGCTTGAAAATGCCTTGCGCGCGAAAGGCGACCTGAAGCTGGTCGCCTACATGATGGCCGGCCACCCGAACAGGAAGAGGTCGATCGAGGTGGGGAAGAGGCTCGCCGGATCGGGGATCGCGGCCCTGGAGATCGGCATACCGCACTCTGACCCGCTGGCCGACGGCCCGGTGATCCAGCGCGCTGGTCAGGCCGCGCTCGCCGGCGGCATGACGGTCGAAGGCGCACTCGAGGTTGCCAAGGCGGTCGCCGCGGAGGGCGTGCCCGTCGTGCTCATGACCTACATCAACCCGGTGCTGCAGCACGACTCGCGCAAGTTCGCCGCGGCCTCCGCGCAGGCCGGCGTGGCGGGCGTGATCATCCCCGACCTGCCGATCGAGGAGGCCGAGCCGGTCGCCGGCTGGCTGCGCGCGGCGTCCCTCGACACCATCTTCATGGTCGCCCCGACGACGCCTCCCGACCGCATCGCCACGATCTGCTCGCACTCGAGCGGGTTCGTCTACTGCGTGACGGTGACCGGTATCACCGGGGCGCGCAAAGAGCTTCCAGAAGGTATGTCCGACTTGTTGGCCGAGGTGAAGAAGCACACGCAGCTGCCTGTTGCGGCCGGCTTTGGCATCTCCCGCCAGGAGCACATGAAG
Organism: Chloroflexota bacterium; assembly: GCA_005880795.1. Classification (GTDB taxonomy): domain Bacteria; phylum Chloroflexota; class Dormibacteria; order Dormibacterales; family Dormibacteraceae; genus 40CM-4-65-16. Next base: position 8,896 of record VBGP01000048.1, read on the forward strand.
ACGCTTCGGGGCAAGCTCGACGCTGCGGTCGTGGGCAGCGCGATCGTGGACGAGATCGAGCGCGGTGGCGACGGCGTCGCTCTGGTCAGGGAGCTGCTGAAGGCATGCCGGTAAGAGGAATCCGCGGCGCGACGACGGCAAGCGCCAACACTGCGGAGGCGATCATGGAGGCCACCGAGGAGCTCCTGGAGGAGCTCGCCGGCCTGAACGACCTGGATCCGACCGAGATCGCATCTGCCTTCTTCACGACCACGCCGGACCTGAACGCGGAGTTCCCGGCGCACGCCGCGCGCCGCCTCGGGTGGCTGGGCGTGCCCATGCTGTGCGGACATGACATGGAGGTGCAGCAGCCAAATCCACGCGGTGTGGCGATGTGCGTGCGGGTGCTCCTCATGTACAACACGCCGCGGCCGCAGTCGGCGATGCGCTTCGCGTACCTACGAGGCGCCGAAGCGATCAAGGCAGACCTCGATTACTCACGGAGCTCGATGAAGCCGTGATCATCGTCATGTCGCACCAGGCGACGCAGGCGGAGATCGAGGCTGTCGTCGATCGCGTGGAGGAGATCGGCCTCAAGACCGAGCTCTCGCGCGGCGAGGAGCGGACAGTGATCGGAGTGATCGGCGGCAACGCCTACGCGTACCGGGACGCGTTCTCGCACCTCGGCGGAATCCAGGAGATCGTCCCCATCACCAAGCCCTTCAAGCTCGCGAGCCGGGAGTTCCGGAAGGCGGACACGGTGATCGATGTGGGTGGCGTGAAGATCGGCAACCACGAGGTGGTGGTCATGGCCGGACCATGCTCAGTCGAGGGTGAGGAGATGCTGCTCGAGACCGCGCGGCACGTCGCGGCCCAGGGCGCGCGGGTGCTTCGCGGCGGCGCTTTCAAGCCGCGCACGTCGCCTTACTCATTCCAGGGACTGGGCGAGTCGGCGCTGAAGATGATGGCGCTGGCCCGGGACGAAACGGGGCTGAAGGTGATCACCGAGGTCGTCTCGCCAGGCGACGTGGCGCTCGTGGCGAAGTACGCGGACATCCTGCAGCTCGGCACCCGGAACATGCAGAACTACGCGCTGCTCCAGGAGGCTGGGCGCTCGGGCAAGCCGGTGCTGCTGAAGCGCGGCATGTCCTCGACCATCGAGGAATGGCTGCTGGCCGCCGAGTACATCCTGTCGCAGGGGAACCGCGATGTGATCCTGTGCGAGCGCGGCATCCGCACCTTCGAGACGGCGACCCGCTTCACCCTCGACCTAAATGCCGTGCCGCTGGTGCGCGAGCTGTCTCACCTGCCGGTGATCGTCGACCCCTCGCAGGCGACCGGCAAGTGGTCGCTGGTGGGACCGATGTCGCTGGCGGCCGTCGCGGCGGGCGCGAACGGACTGATCATCGAGGTGCACCCGACGCCCAACCAGGCCCTGTCTGACGGTGCTCAGTCGCTTGACTTCGAAGCCTTCGACCGCCTGATGGTCGACGTGCGGCGCCTGCTCGGCTCGATGCAAAAACAGCTGGCTTAGCTCGCTGTGTCAACGGTCGCGGTCGTCGGACTCGGACTGATGGGCTCCTCGTTCGCGCTGGCATTGAAGCAGGCCCGACCGGACACCGTGGTCGTGGGCAGCGATGCCAACCCGCTGGCGGTGCGCAAAGCGCTGGACCGCGAGATCGTCTCCACCGCCAACACCGACCTCAGCGTGGTGACGATGGCGGACGTGATCGTGATCGCCGCCCCGATCAGCGCGCTGCGCGCGATCTTCGCGAAGCTCGGCGCGGTCGGGGAAGGCAAACCCGTCACGGACATGGCCAGCACAAAGGCGACCGTGATGGAATGGGCCGCCGCCGAAGGCATCGACCTGGTGGGCGGGCATCCGATGTGTGGAAAGGAGAAATCGGGCATCGATGCGGCGGACGGGTCGATGTTCGATGGCGCGCCCTGGGTGCTGACTCGGGATGTGGCGGACATCACCGACCTGGTCCGAGCGGTGGGCGCGCGGCCGGTGATCATGGACCCGATCACGCACGACCGGCTCGTCGCGGGGGTGAGCCACGTCGCGTTTCTTCTGTCGACCGGCTACGTGCTGGCGCTGTCGCATCGCAGGGATTGGCCAGAGGCTTCGCGCCTTGCGGCCGGCGGCTTTCGCGACATGAGCCGGCTGGCCGCGGGCGACCCCGACCTCTACGCGTGGGTGGCGCGCACGAACCGTGAAAACCTTCTCGAGGTGCTCGACGCCGTGAGCAAGGAGCTGGGGCGGCTCTATCGCCACCTGGAGGCCGACGACCCGAGGCTCGTTGAGCTCTTCGAAGAGGCGAAGCTGGTGCGCGAGCGCTGGGAGAAGCAGGAGGGATGAGAACCAAGTGATCGCCACGGTGCGCCGCGCTCACGGGCTGGAAGGCTCGATCAAGGTGCCCGGTGACAAGTCGATCTCCCATCGCGCCCTGATCCTCGGCGCCATCGCGTCGGGCGAGAGCACCGTGCAGGGCCTTTCCACCGGCGCTGACGTGAGGTCGACCGCATCGTGCCTGCAGGCGCTGGGAGCGGAGATCGAGGAAGGCAAGGTGCACGGACACGGCATGCGCGGTTTGCGCGCGGCGGCGAGGCCGCTCGACTGCGGCAACTCCGGCACCACCATGCGGCTGCTCGCCGGGCTGCTGTCGGCACAGGACTTCGAAAGTGAGCTGATCGGCGACGAGTCGCTCTCCAAGCGACCGATGGACCGTGTCGTCAAGCCGCTGCGCGAGATGGGCGCGCGAGCCGAATGGCCGCCTTTGCGCGTGGGTGGCGAAAAGCAGCTGCATGGCATCGAGTACGCCCCGCCGGTTCCGAGCGCGCAGGTGAAGTCGGCCGTTCTCCTGGCCGGTCTCTATGCCGCAGGCACCACGGCCGTAGTCGAATCAGTACGCACGCGCGACCACACCGAGGTGATGCTGGGCGCGATGGGCGCCAACGTGGCTGTCGATGGGATGCGTGTGGCGGTTGAGTCCGCCGAGCGTCTGCAGCCCCTGCACCTCCACGTCCCCGGTGACATCAGCGCCGCCGCGTTCTGGATGGTGGCCGGCGGATTGGTGCGCGGTTCGGACCTCCGGCTGCTCGGCGTCGGGGTGAATCCCTCGCGCACCGCGTTCGCCGACCTGCTGACCTCGATTGGTTTTCGCATTGACAGAGCCAATGCCCGGTTCGAGGCGCACGAGCCGGTCGCCGACCTGCGGATCCGTCCGACCTCTGAGATGCGCCAGCTGCACGTAGAGCACGATCAGGCGGCGCAAATGATCGACGAGCTACCCGTGCTCGCGGTCGCGGCGACGCAGGCCTCGGGAACGAGCGTCATCTCCGGCGCAGCGGAGCTGAGGGTCAAGGAATCGGACCGGCTGTACGCGATGGAAGAGGGGCTGCGGGCCATGGGCGCCGACATCACCGCGAGCGAGGATGGATGGGTGATCAACGGACCCCGTTACCTCGAGGGTGCGCGCGTCAACTCGGCCGGCGACCATCGTGTCGCGATGGCACTCGCGGTGGCGGCAATGATTGCGGACGGGACGACGGAGATCGAAGGTGCAGAGTGCGTCGACATCTCGTATCCAGACTTCTTCGACGACCTGGAATCTCTTTCTTGAAGCTTCGGTGCGACATCGAGGTCGACGTCGTTGGCCTCGAGCTGTACGAGCTGGAGGTCACGCCGCCTCGCGAAGATTTCGAGCTCGAGGTCAAGCGGACGACCCAGGCAGCCCGGTCCGGCAAGGTCGAGTCGATCGACCGAGCGCGTCAGCTGTACCGCCGGTTCGGGGTCGATCCGACGCGGGTCCGGCCGTCGTCCGAGGCGCTGCTGAGACGCATTAAGAAGGGAGAGCCGCTTCCGCGGATCAACTCGCTTGTGGACGTCGCCAACGCGATGTCGGTCCAGCTGCAGGTACCGGTTGGGCTGTACGACCTCGGCAAGGTCAAGGGTGGAGAGCTGGTGATCCGGCTGGGTGGCGAAGGCGAGAGCTATGAAGGCATCGGCAAGGAGCGCATCAACCTCGCCGGCCGGATCTGTGTCGCCGACGCCGACGGACCCTGCGGCAACCCGAGCGCCGACTCCCAGCGCACGATGATCACCACGGACACGGAGGCCGCGGCGTGGATCTACTTTCTGCCGGTGCCCGATGACGACATCGATCGCACCGCCGAGCTCATCGCGGTTTTCGGACGCGGCCTCGTGCGGATGGTGCCGTGACGGTCGCGACGGAGCAGGTCCTGGTGGTGAGGCGGGAGGACATCTTCCCCGACGGCGCGTGGCACGGTTTCGTGACCGACGACCTCGAGCGCCATCAGCGTGTGATCCGCGAGAGCCACTTCTTCAAGCCGCGCGCCGAGGTGGAGAACGACTCGAACTTCCAGCAGATCATCCCTTACGTCGTGTTCAGGCACGGTGATCGCTACTTCCTGACTCATCGTTTGCGCGCGTCCTCGGAGAAACGGCTGCGCAAGCAGTACTCGCTCGGTGTGGGGGGCCACATCAACCCGGGCGACCTGCAGGGCGGCGATCCGATCCTCGACGGATTGAAGCGCGAGTGGGCGGAGGAGGTCATCTACGACGGGCGTTTCGAGGCCAAGCTGTTGGGCCTTCTGAACGAGGAGTCGTCCCCCGTGTCGAAGGTGCACCTCGGTGTCGTCTTTCTCGTCGAGGGCGACTCGCCGAACATCCAGATCCGCGAGACCAACAAGCTGGCGGGCGACCTCTTGACGCTGGATGAGATGCGCATGTACTACCTCGCGATGGAGTCGTGGTCGCAGATCGTTTACGAGATTCTCGCGGCCCCTCCGTCGGCTGCGCCGACACCTCCCCATGAATGGGGAGGAGCATTCTCGTGAGGTTCGTGGAGGCCGGCGGCGCGCGGGTCTCTGTGATCGGGCTGGGGACGTGGCAGTTCGGGTCGACCGAATGGGGTTACGGCCGGGGCTATGCAACCGGCGTTGCGGGGGACATCGCGCGCCGCGCGCTGGACCTCGGCATCAACCTCATCGACACCGCGGAGATCTACGGCCTCGGCCGCTCGGAGCGGATCGTCGGCGAAGCGATACGTGGCCGTCGCAACGATGTGTTCCTGGCCACCAAGCTCTTTCCGGTCGGGCTTCCCCTGATGGTCCGATGGCGGGCGAGGGCCAGCGCGCGGCGGCTTGGCGTCGACCACATCGACCTCTACCAGCAGCACTGGGCCAGCCCGCTGTTTCCGCCCGGCGCGACGATGCCGCGATTTCGGAAGCTGATCGACGAAGGCCTTGTTGGCCACGCCGGCGTGAGCAATCACAGCCTCCGCCAGTGGCAGGACTGCGAGGCCGCCCTCGGCGGCCCGGTGCTGTCCAACCAGGTGCGCTTCAGCCTGGTGTCCCGCGAGCCCGACCGCGAGCTGGTGCCGTGGGCGCAGCGGAACGGCCGCATCGTCATCGCATACAGCCCGCTGGGGCAGGGCCTGCTGTCGGGCAAGTACCAGGTCAGCGCGCCTCGTAACTTTCGCCGGTTCAGCAGCGACTTCAGCGCCGACGGACGTGCGCGCCGCGAGCCCCTGGTCGCGGCTCTGCGCGACATCGCGGCTAGCCACCGGGCGACCGCGGCCCAGATCGCGCTCGCGTGGGTCGTCAACAAACCGAACGTCGTCGCGATACCTGGCGCGTCGAGCGTCGCGCAGGTGGAGGAGAACGCCGCGGCGGCGGAGCTGAGCCTCGGCGACGACGAGGTGCAAAGACTGGATAGCCTGTCGGCATGAGGCTCGAAGCAGTGGAGCTGCGTCGCATCAGCCTGTCGCTGGTCGCGCCGTTCGAGACGTCGTTCGGGGTTCAGACCGACCGTGACGTGCTCCTGCTGAAAGCCCTCACGGACCGCGGTGAAGGTTGGGGCGAGTGTGTGGCGGGCGAGGACCCGCTCTACTCACCCGAGTACGTGGACGGTGCGCAGCAGGTGCTGATCCAGCACCTGCTGCCGGCTCTCTTCGAACGCGACCTTTCCGCCGCGGACATTGAGCCGATCCTGCGCCCGGTGCACGGGCACCACATGGCGAAGGCGGCGATCGAGATGGCGGTGCTCGACGCCGAGCTTCGCGCCCGCGGCGAGTCGTTCGGAAAGTTCTTCGGCGCGGTGCGGGACGAGGTGGATTGCGGGGTCTCGGTCGGAATCCACCCCTCCATCGCAGAGCTGCTGGAGACCGTCGGCGCGTACGTCGAGCAGGGCTACCGGCGGATCAAGCTCAAGATCAGGCCCGGCTGGGACGTGGAGCCGGTCCGCGCGGTCCGCGAGCGGTTTGGCAACATCCCCCTGCAGGTGGACGCCAACACCGCCTACTCGCTCTCCGACGCCGAGCAGCTGGCGAAGCTCGATCCGTTTGACCTGCTCCTGATCGAGCAGCCGCTGCCTGAGGAGCAGGTGCTGGCGCACGCCAAGCTGGCCAAGCGCGTACGGACGCCGATCTGCCTGGACGAGTCGATTACGTCGGCCCAGGCAGCCGAGGATGCGATCGAGCTGGGCGCGTGCCGCGTCATCAACATCAAGCCAGGGCGAGTCGGCGGGTACCTCGAGGCCCGCAAGGTTCACGACCTTTGCAAGGCGCGCGGCATCCCGGTGTGGATGGGCGGGATGCTCGAGACCGGGATCGGCCGCGCCGGCAACGTGGCCATGGCCGCGATGCCGAACTTCACCCTGCCCGGCGATACGTCAGCCTCGGACCGCTACTACCGCCGCGACATAACCGAGCCGTTCGTGCTTCACGACGGACGGCTGAAGGTACCCAAAGGCGCAGGTCTGGGGGTGAGCGTTGACCACGAGTTCCTGGACTCGATCACACAGTGGAAGCAGACTCTCATGACTGCGGGCTTACGGCCGGTTTCGTAGCTGCGGAAGCGGCTGTACCGCCATCAGGTCCGTCATGGGACTCACCTGGGCGGCCTGGCCGAGGCGGGGCACCCCGAGCTGGTCCTCGATCGTCGCGAGCAGCGAGTAGTGGTCGTAGCTCTTCTCGCTCTGGTGATTCACCGGGTCGGGGTGGATGACCAGGGTGAGCACCGAGTTGGCGCTGTCCTCGCCCTCGTCCCACGTGATGAAGAGCACGCCGTTGTCCCGCCAGGCGCTGGTGTTCAGGATCTGCGGCACCGTCTGGGCGAGCCAGCTGTCGACCACGGAGTTGGAGCAATCGTGACCGTCATGGCAGAGGCCCGGCGTGATCCACACGAGCTGCGGCACGACGCCCGACATGTCGCCTGCAAACTGGTTGAACGAGACCACCTGCGACGGGCAGGTGCCTCCGTAATACGCGAACGGGTTGTGCTTCAGCGCGTAGGGGTACGGACTCCGGTAGCAGGTGCCGGTCATGCCCTCCATGTAGGCGCGCCACTCGACCCCGGCGGCGCTGAGCTGGGTGCCGAGCCCACCGGCGGGGACGTTGTGCCAGCCGTCGTCTGTTATGCCGAAGGTGCTGCCCGAGGTCATGGCGAGGTAGTTGGGCAGGCTCGGGTGGGAAACGCCGTGGTAGTTCGACGCCACGCCGTACTGCTGCGCCAGCTTAGCGATGTAGCTCGTCCCGATCACCTGGGCGTAGCTGCGGTTCTCCAGCACGATGACGAAGACATGCGCGGGGTTCGATGCGGGCGTCGCTTCGGGAGAGGCGCTGGGCGTGGGTGCGGTCAGGATCGTGGGCGGTGGAATTGGACTCGCGCGAACCTGTGAGGTCGTGGAGGTGCAACCGGCCATCAGCAAGAGCCCGGTGAGGCTGGCCGCCAACCGGTGGGAGATGGTGATCCGGCCGGAGCGGGGCGGGCGCATCACGTCACTTCGACTCGCCGGCGAGGAGATCCTGGACCAGGGCATCGGAGTTGACCAGCCTACCGCGGAAGGGTTCGTCGAAGGCGGCGCGTGGGGCTGGGACGAGATGGTGCCGAACGTCGAGCCGACCGATGCGCTGCCCGACCATGGGGAGGCGTGGCGCGTGTCGTGGGAGGTTCTGCATTCGAGTCAGAGGTCCGCGGCGATGCGGGCGCTCGGGCGGATCGTGCCATGGGAGCTCACCCGGACGATCTCGCTTGACGAGGATGTGCGTGTTTCGTATGTGTATCGCAACGTCGGGGATTTTCCGCATCCTGCTTACTGGTGCGCTCACCCGCTGTTCAAATACGAGGGCGAGATGGCCCACGGGCTGCCCAGCCCAGGCCCCGGGTCCAGCAAGAAAGTTTTCCTGCCCCCTGGATCGACCAGCAGCTTTCAGCTGGGATGGAGTTCGGGCTTGGGGATCGAGATGAGCTGGGATCCTTTCCTGACGCCCGATGTGGCGATCTGGATATGCAACGGAGACCTTGGCGGCTACTACCAGATCGCCGTTGAACCGGCCACGGCCTCGCCTCTGCTTGCGCCTGGCGAGTCGTTCGATTGGTGGCTCCAGATTCGCGCTCTCTAAACTGAGCCGCAATGCCCAAGCTGCTCGGCCTGCGATGCCGCGAATGTGGAGCTGAATACGAGCTCCAGGCGACTCATGTCTGTGAGATGTGCTTCGGGCCGCTCGATGCCGTGTACGACGAGGCGGCGCTTAAGAAGATCGTGAGCCGCTCCCGCATCGAGCAGGGACCCAGCTCGATGTGGCGGTATCGCGACCTGCTGCCGGTCGAGGACTCGGTCGCGGTCGTGACGCTGGGCGAAGGCTTCACACCGCTCGTGAAGGCCGAGCGGCTCGGCGCCGAGCTTGGCCTGCGCAACCTCTATCTGAAGAACGACAGCATGAACCCGACCAACTCGTTCAAGGACCGGGTCGTCTCGGTCGCGATCAGCTGGGCGCGTGCACACGGCTTCGAGACGATCGCCTGCGCGTCCACGGGCAACCTGGCCAATGCGGTCGCCGCCTACGCGGCGCGCGCCGGACTGGAGTGTTTCGTGTTCATCCCCATCGATCTCGAGCCTGCCAAGGTGGCGGCCATAAGCGTGTTCGACCCGAACCTCGTCGCGGTGCGCGGCAATTACGACGACGTGAACCGGCTGTGCAGCCAGCTCATCGAATCGACGCCCTGGGCGTTCTGCAACATCAACATCCGGCCGTTTTACGCCGAGGGCTCGAAGACGCTGACGTTCGAGACCGCGGAGCAGCTGGGCTGGAGGCTGCCGGACGAGATCATCATCCCGATCGCGAGCGGGTGCCAGTTCGTTCGCCATCGCCAGGCGGCGCGGGAGCTGATGGAGTACGGGCTGGTGCGCGGCGAGCGCGTGCCGGCGTTCACTGGAGCGCAGGCGCTTGGCTGTGCCCCGGTCTACAACGCATTTCATTCCGACACCCCGGACCGCGTGCTGCCGGTCAAACCCAACACCATCGCCAAGTCGATCGCCATCGGCAATCCATCCGACGGTGTCTACGTCAATCGCATTGCACGGGAAACCGGAGGCGTGGTCGAGGCCGTGACGGAGGAGGAGATCGTCGAAGCGATCCGTCTTCTCGCACGGACCGAAGGAATCTTCACCGAGACCGCGGGCGGGGTGACGATCGGAGTGCTGGCCAAGCTTGCTCGCGCGGGTCGCTGGAAGGGTGACGAGACGGTCGTCGCCTACGTCACCGGACACGGCCTGAAGACCGCCGACGTGCTCGCGTCGGCGAACGGCCACTCTTCAAAGCGCGTCGAAATAGAACCGACGATGAAGTCGTTTCGGGAAAAGGTGAGTATTAGCTGATGGCCCAGTTTCGAATTCCCGGACCACTGCGGCGCCTGTCGGATGGTCAGGTCACCGTGGCTGTGGAGGCGAGCGACCTGGCTTCGGCCATCGAGGCGCTGGACGCGCGCTATCCCGGCTTCCGGGACCGCCTGCTGGACGAGAAGGGAGAGCTGCGCCAGTTCGTGAACGTGTATTTGAACGACGAGGACGTTCGGCTGGGCTCCGGCCTACAGGCGAAGGTGGGCGAGAGGGACGAGATCTCTATCGTGCCGGCGGTGGCGGGCGGCCGCTAGCTTCGAGCCGGCGCTCGTACCTTGCTGTCTGGAGCAGGACGAGCAGGGCGATGACCAGGGTGGGGCCGACCACCAGCCGGTAGTCGATGCCGAGGCCGAGCACCAGCGCCGAGGCGATGGCCGCCAGCACCACGATGAATCCGGCGGCGACCAGCGGCGGACGTGTTCGCCGCCTGCGCCAGGCGCGCAGCATCGCCGCCGCCGCCAGCAGGCAGGCCAGGTCGAGAGTGATCAGACCGTAGAGGTCGTTCATGGGCGGCCGGGGGAAGGGGAGCGCCGGCCGCTCCCCTTCCAGTGACAGCTGATCAACCGGCTGCTGCCGCGGGCTCGGCGCCGATGCCGGTCTGAGCCCGGACGTCGATTTCGTGGAATTTCCGCTCGGCCAGCCGGTCCGCCTTGGCCAGCTCGCCGAGATAGGTCCCGAGGATCGCAAGGGCAAACCCGATGGGGATGCTTACGATGCCGACGTTCTGGAGGGGGAAAGCCGGATGGGCGACGGCCGGCAGCGTCCAGCCGGGTCCGATGGAGACGAGCCATATCGTCATCACCGACCCGCCGACGAGCGAGGCCACCGCGCCCCAGGTGTTGAATCGCTTCCAGAACAGGGTGAAGAGAATCGCGGGAAGGTTGGCGGCCGCGGCGATGACGAACGCCACGCCCGCCACGAGTGCTGCGGCGTTGGCGGTCGCGCCGACGCGCGCCGCGAGCCAGATCGAGAGCAGTCCGACGAGGCCGGCCGTGATGCGCGCGACCATCACCTGCTCGCGCTCGCTCACGTGGCCGTGAAGGATGTGCGTCCGGATGACGTTGACGTAAAAGTCGTGGCTGAAGGCGCCAGAAGCCGCGAGCGTCAGGCCGGCCACGACGGCGAGGATGGTCGCGAATGCGACCGCGGCGATGAACGCGAGCAGAAACTCGCCGCCCCCAGTCCCGAAGAAGTTCGTGCCGAGGTACTCCGCGAGCCGCGGCGCGGCGAGGTTGCTGTTGGGCGTGCACTTGGGGGCGACGGCGGCGCAGATCTTCGCCTTACCGACCAGCGTCGCGGCGCCGAACCCGAGAAACGTGGTCATGATGTAAAACGACCCGATCAAACCCATCGCCCACACCACCGATTGGCGGGCCGCTTTCGCGTTGGGCACGGTGAAGAATCGCATCAGGATGTGGGGCAGCCCGGCGGTTCCGAGGATCAGGGCCATCCCAAGCGAGACGTTCTCCAGCAGGGCTTTGTCGATGCCCCAAACCTGGGTCTTGCCGTAGGGGTAAAGGATGCCGGGCTGCGTGAAGTTCAGTCCGTTGGCCGCCTTCACTTTTGCGATCGCGTCGAAGAAGCTGCCGAAGTTGAAGCCGAAGTGGAGAAGGACGAGAAAGCTGAGCAGTATGGCGCCGCCCATCAGCATCACGGCTTTGACGATCTGCACCCATGTGGTCGCCACCATGCCGCCGGCGATGACGTAGATCATCATCAGCGCGCCGACGACGGTGATCGAGGGGTCGAGCTTGGTGCCGAGGATCGTCCAGTTGAACCAGGGCTTCAGCGTCGAGTCCAGAGACGGAATGAGGATCTTGATGAGGCTGCCCGCGCCGATCATCTGGGCCATCATGTACGAGGCGCTGACAGCGACTGTCGAGAACGCCGCCGCCGAGCGAACCGGGATCGGCGACATGCGGTAGGAGAGGACGTCGGCGAGGGTGTACTTGCCGGTGTTCCGCATCGGCTCGGCGATGAGGAAGAGCACGGTCAGGTAGGCGACGAGCCAGCCGACCGAATACATGAAACCGTCGTACCCGTTGAAGGCGATGAGCCCGGCGATGCCCAGAAAGGAGGCCGCGCTCATGTAGTCGCCCGAGATGGCGAGTCCGTTCTGCCAGCCCTTGATGCCCCGCCCCGCGGCCCAGAACTGAACGGTGGTGCCTGTTCGTCGCGAGGCCCAAGCCGTGATGCCGAGCGTGATGGCGATGACGATCAGAAAGAGAGCCAGGGTGAGGTTCATGACGCCGCTCCCCGGCCGCGCGCGGCACGCTCGCGCACCTTCTGAGCCAGGGGGTCGAAGACCCTGGTCGCCCTACGGATGTAGAACCAGGCCAGCAGCCAGGCCATGACGAACTGCGAAAGCGCAAACAGGTAGGCGATGTTGACGTGACCGAAGACGTCGGTCCTCATGAAGGCGGGGGCCAGCCCGTTCAGCAGCGGAAGCAAGAAGTAGTAGGCGAGGAAGAATGCCGTGGCGGGAAGCACGAAGCGAAGCCGTGCCTGGATGAGCTGCTTGAACTCGGGCGTTTGCTCCAGGCCTTCCCACTGCGCGACCTCCTCGAGTGGCGGCCCGGTGTCGGCTTCGGCCGCCTGCTTGGAAGGCACGGCGGCAGGACCAGGTGTTGGACGTTTACGGATCTCCATAGGCCAATCCCCCTCATGAGCCTGCGCATAGGCGGACAAGCGGGGGACGGCAACCAGGCCCCCCGGCCCCTGGCCACCCGAACGCCATCACATTACGGCTTTGGTTGCGAGTTGTCAGGGTGGGGTTGACGGACGGCGTGGCCGGCCGGGGCTAGTTCGGGGGTCCAGCCCGTGCCTCGGGCGTTGGGAGGTACTGGGTCAGGCCAAACATCAGGTGATCGTGGTCGATGCGCCCGCCGCCCCACTCCGCTCGCGCGGTTTCGGGATGGAACGTCATCTGCAGGTCAACCGGCGCGTGCACCTGCTGACCGATCAAATGCCCATCGTCAGTCTCGAAGCTGACGCCGCCGGCGACCTTCAGGATCCGATAGCCGCCGTCGTGGTAGCTGCGGTGATGGAAGCCGCACAGGAGAATCATGTTGTCGAGGGTCGTCGCTCCGTCAGCCGCCCAGTGCTCGAGGTGATGCGCGTGGGTCTGCTGGGCAGGCACGCCGCATCCCGGGAACTTGCAGAACCGGTCGCGGATCTCCAGCGCGCGGCGCAGCCGCTGTGGCGCGCTGCGGTGCTTGCGGCCCACGTCGATGGGTAGGCCGTCCCGCTCAATCACTGGGATGATCTCCGCGTCGCAACCGATCCGGCGTGCTGCGGCTGCCGAAAGAGGCGCGCCATGCTCGAGCTGGCACAAACCATCCGGCGCCTCACCCGTGAGCACGCCAACGTCGACGTGGACGACAACCTGTCGCGCCTCACCGGCAACGACGAGGCCGCCGGCAACGCCCGAGAGCACATGCTCGGAAATGGCAACCAGTGCATCGGCTCGGCGCGCCGCCCATCGATCCTCAGCCGGATCCGGTATCTCATCACCGGATGAATCCGGCACCGGGCGAGAGCCCGTGATGGACTCGAGAGCGGCGACCACGACGGCGGCATCCTCGGCCGGCAGCTTGGCCACCAGCCGCATCATGCCGTCCTCGTCCAGGTGGGTCCACAGGCCGCGCTTGGCGAGCTGCTTCTGGTCGTGGTCCGGCGACTCGAGCTCTCTGATGCGGCGCAGCGAGCGGCAAATGCGCTCGAGCTGAGAGCCCGACGCGCCGCGCCCGATTTCCAGCATCAGCTCGTCGGTGTCCGGCGTGGCCACCGAGGTGATCTGCCGCACCTTGTCGAAGGACAGTTGACCGGCCGCGAATGCGGCAGCTATGAGGGGCAGGCTCTTCAGGGCGTTTCCGACGCGGAGCAGCTCCTTTCCGGTGTGGGGATCGAATCCCATACTGATCGTCAGCCAGTGCGCGAAGGAGCGGATACCGCCGTCGTACCAGCCGCCGAGCTCGTCGAACTCGGCAGCCGCGATAGCCACGCCCGCCATCGCAGCGTGGGCCTGAGCTGAAAGTCGTCCGAGGCGATCCTCGAGCTCCCTTGCGCGGGCCTGGTTGCCGAGGCTGACACCGGCGTAATCCACGCTTGTAATTGTACCAAACAAAAGTTCGTTGTCAAGTCCCATTAACAGCTTTTCGTATTCGCCCGAGCGCCGCCGCCGGCAACCCAGGCCCTCCCCCAACACCCCCTTCCCAGCCTCTCGCCCAGGCCTTACACTCGCCGCGATGGCGCGCCGTCGACTGAAGCTGATCTTCGGCCCCTCCCTGGTGAAGGAACCTGTGATCTACCAGGTGGGTCGCAAGTTCGAGATCGTGACCAACATCCGCCGCGCCGACGTCACCCGCGACCAGGGCTGGGTGCTGCTCGAGGTGTCAGGCGAACCGGACGAGCTGGACAAGGGCGTGGAGTACCTCGAATCGCGCGGGGTCAAGGTCGAGCCGGCCGAAGGCGACCTGGTCGAGTAGCGTTCGCCCCTCACCCTGACCCTGCGGGACAAGCCCGTTAGGGACGCGCTACCCGCGCCTAGTGATCGCTCCCCTGGGGGGAGAGGGGAATACTTGCCATTGTTCCGGACGCGGAGGAGGTGACGGCAATTGTCACCGACGATGTGGAATTCATTGATCAAGGCGCCAACTTTGAACGGATCCGATGTCCGAAATGCGGGCGGCAGTTGGAAACGGAATGGTGGCACGCGCGCATGGATGAAGCAGCTGTTGCCTCTTTCGCGGCGCTTGAAGTCTCAATGCCCTGCTGCGGCGCCAGGGTTTCGCTCAATGACCTGATATATGAATGGCCGGCGGGATTCGCAAGGTTCGTACTCGAAGCGATGAACCCAAACGTCGGAGACTTGCCTGACGCAGCGCTGGCTGATGTCGCCGAAGCGTTGGGAACACCGCTGCGCAAGATCTGGGCTCATTACTAGAGACCGGCATGGGGTCACTCGGTCGCCCCACCCTGGCCCTCCCCGGCAAGCGGGGAGGGGAAGTCACTTTCTCGCCCCTCACCCTGACCCTCTCCCCTGGGGGGAGAGGGGAATACTTGCCATCACCAGGCGCGCTCCTGGGAGTGGTTTGGTGTCCGGATTTCCAGCAGTCGCGGGCCCACGTCTTTCGTCTCGGTGCGGAACGGGGTGAATGCGTCGTCGCGGTCCGGGTGGGCGCGGAAGTGCAGCTCCACCTCCCGACCTCCGCGTGCCGGCGCGTGTGATGCCAGGCGGTTGAAGTCCGGCGCCGGGACCAGCCACCACACCACCGGGGCGAGGTCCAGGACCAGGACGATCACGTAGATCCACGACGGGTCGCGGGGGATCGTGCTCTCAAAGTAGGTCGCGTTCGACTGCACGAAGCCCGATTCGCCGAGCTGAAAGCAAGCCTTCGCCTGGAGTGACGCAAACGTGCTCTTGCCCTTGACCGCGACGACGAGGTCGCGGTGGTCGTCGTCCGCGTCCACCTGGAACGGGACGAGCGCTCCGTCCGAGGTCAGCATCGCGTAGACGGCGAGCAAGTACTCCCCGATACGCCCAGCCTGGGTGTCGCTCAGCCCCACCGGCTGAAACCTTACCCCCGACTAAGATTTCCGCCGAGATGAAGTCGAGCGCTGACGTTGCCATTGTTGGGGCGGGGCAGGCTGGGCTGGCCACCAGCTGGTACCTCACGCAGGCCAATGTCGATCACGTCATTCTCGAGGCCGGGCGTGTGGCGGAGACCTGGCGTTCCCGGCGCTGGGATTCCTTCTGCCTCGTGACGCCCAACTGGTCCGTCCAGCTGCCGGGCGCGAAGTACGCCGGCCCTGACCCGGATGGATTCATGGACCTGGCCGCGCTGGTCAGACACTTCCAGGGTTGGGCCGACTCATTCGACGCGCCGGTGACGGAGGGCTGCGCGGTGACCGCGCTCGACGCCGACGGCGACCACTTCGTGCTGACCACGGCGAACGGAAAGCAGCAGGCGCGGACCGTGGTCGTCGCCTCCGGTGGATACCAGCGCCCGCATCTGCCGGCCAACGCCGGGCAGCTCCCGAAGAACCTGAAGCAGCTACTCGCCGAGGAATACACCAATCCCGCCGGGCTGCCGCCCGGCGCGGTGCTCATCGTCGGCAGCGGGCAGACGGGCTGCCAGCTCGCCGAGGAGCTGCACGAGGCGGGGCGCAAGGTCGTCCTCTCTTGCGGCCGGTGCCCATGGGCGCCCCGCCGGCTCGGTGACCACGACCTGGTGTGGTGGGTCATCGAATCGGGATTCTGGGAGCGCACCCTCGCGCAGCTGCCCTCGCCGGCGGCGCGCCTGTTGGGGAATCCGCAGGCGACCGGACACGGGGGCGGGCACGACCTGCACTACCGGACGCTGCACGAGATGGGGGTCGAGCTGGTCGGCAGGTTCGCCGGTGCCGACGACGGCGAGATCCATTTCGCTGATGACCTGACCCAGAGCATCGAGGCCGGCGACAACATGACACGGATGCTGATGAAGTACGTCGATGCGTTGTGCGCGCGAGAAGGAATCCCCATCCCCTTCGAGGTGCCTTCGCCACTGAAGCTGAAGGGTCGTACGAAGCTGGACGTCAAGGATCTCGGCGCCGTCATCTGGACCAGCGGATACCGCCCCGCTTACGACTGGGTCAACTTCCCGGTGTTCGATGACATGGGTTTTCCGGTCCAGGTGGATGGCCGCAGCGCTGTGCCAGGCTTGTACTTCATGGGCGTGCATTTCCAGCGCAAGGCGCAGTCGGCGGTCCTCTACGGCGTGGGCGAGGACGCCGAGGTGGTGGCGCGGGACATCATCGACAACCGCCGATGAAAGTCGCCGTCGCCATGTCTGGCGGTGTCGATTCGTCCGTCGCTGCCGCGCTGCTCCAGGCCCAGGGGCACGACGTCGTCGGCGTCACGCTGCAGCAATGGCCGCGCGATGACTCGGTCGAGGCAGCGCGCCACGGCGGATGCTGCTCGCTCAACGCCGTCGAGGACGCGCGTCGCGTGGCGAGCCTCCTAGGCATTCCTTATTACTGCTGGAACCTCGAGAAGGAATTCGGCGAGCGAGTCATCGAGCCCTTCCACCGCGATTACCTCGAGGGTCGCACTCCGAACCCCTGCGTGCGATGCAACGCCTTCGTGCGCTTCGACCTGATGCTGTCGCGCGTGGTCGAGCTCGGCTTCGACCGGCTGGCCACCGGGCACTACGCCCGCATCGTGCAGGGACCGAAGGGACCGGAGCTGCACGCCGCGGTCGATCCGGCAAAGGACCAGTCCTACATGCTGTACCACCTCGACCCGGAGCGGCTGGCCCGCATCCTGTTTCCTCTCGGCGCCATGGCCAAGAGCGAGGTCCGCGAGCACGCGCGCGAGTTCGGTCTTCCGGTCGCCGACAAGGCCGAGAGCCAGGAGATCTGCTTTGTGCCCCGCGGCCAGACCGCGCGCTATCTCTCCGAGCGGCTGCCGGTTCGCGCCGGGAGCGTGGTCGACAGGAGTGGCCGCGAGCTCGGCACGCACCGGGGCACGGCGCTCTACACCGTCGGCCAGCGCAGCGGCTTCGGCGACCTCGCCGAGCCGGGGCCGTGGTTCGTCCTGCGGATCGATGCGCGTGAGAACCAGATTGTGGTCGGGCGGCGGGAGGAGCTCGCGGTGCGCGAGGTCGAGCTCCAGGACGTGACCTTCACGCACAGCCCCACCGAGGATCCGGTTGCGTGCGAGGCCCGCCTTCGTTACCACGCGCCCGCGATCCCGGCGGTCTACCAGCGCGGACGCCTGACGCTGGACGAACCGTTCCTCGGCGCCGCGCCTGGCCAGGCGGCGGTCATGTATTCGGGCACCCGGGTCCTCGGCGGAGGGATCATCACCTCCGCGGCGTGAGCGGGACACCAGACCTGCTCCTTGCGGCATTCCACTGGCTCGAGTACCTAGGACTGCTCGGGGGCATCGGTTCGTTCGTGATCAGGCGTCTGGGCCGGCTCGGGCCGCGAATCAGCTGGGCGAATCCTCCGATGCACATCGCCTTCGCCGCCGCCCTCGCGGGCGGCCTCGTCCTGCTGCTCTTCATCCCGACCTGGCTGGTCGGGGTGCGGGTGGCCGCGGAGGTGCTGGCGCTGGTGCTCTGCCTGCGCGGCAACATGCTCGTGGCGGTGCCGGCCGTGTTCGCCGCGGCGATACTGCCTCTGGCGAGCCACGCGGCGCTCCTTCCACTTCCGGTCGGAGCCGAGTTCGCCGACGCTGTGCACGTCCTGTCCGCTGGAATGTGGGCGGGGGGCATCCTCGCCCTTGCGAGCCTGCGTCCGCCGGGCGGCTGGGGCTCGACCGAGGCGCGGGACCTGGTCGAGCGCTTCGGCCGCGTTGCGCTGATCGCCTTTGGGATCACCGCCCTGACGGGAGTGCTGCGCGCGACCGAGGAGCTGACCACGCTGAACGACCTTTGGTTGACGCCTTACGGCGTGGTCCTGAGCCTGAAGACGGCGGGGGTGCTGGCCATGCTCGTTCTTTCCGCCATCGCGTGGCGCAGGCGGAGGCCGGTCGCGGGCGTCGAGGCGGGCGTCGCGGTGGTCGTCGTGGGCGCTACAGCGCTGCTCGCCGCATTTCCGCTTACCGGCATAGGATGACGATGTGGCGAAGGTGCGGGACGTCATGGCGACCCGACTTCACACGGTCGAGCCGGCGGACACGGTCGGCGAGGCGGTGGCGGTGATGGCGCAGCACCGTGTCGGCTCGGTCCTGATCATGGAGGGCGACCGGCTCCTGGGGATCTTCACGGAACGCGACACGGTGCGCGCTCTATCCCAGGCGCACGACGCGGCGCGTCACGAGATCGTGTCGTGGATGACGCACGATCCGAAGACAGTGAGCCCCGACGAGGACAGCGACGCGGCTTTGCGGACCATGCTCGATCGGGGCTTTCGGCACCTGCCCGTCGTCGAGGGTGGAAAGCTTGTCGGCATCGTCTCGATGAGGGACTTGGCGGGCTAACAAGCCAACCCCGTAAAATTTCGAGCCCTTGGGTCTGCTGGCGCTGCGGCGCTACCTGCCGTACCTGCGGCCTTACGTCCGATACATGGTCATCTTCCTGCTGGCCCAGCTCGGAAGCCTCGCCGCGGCCGCGTCGATTCCCAAGGTGATCCAGTACATCGTCGACGGCCCGATCACGCACCACGACTTCGGGCACCTGGTCCAGTTCGCCGGCCTCCTCGTGCTGATCGCGGGGCTCGAGTTCGCGCTCATCTTGCTGCGCCGATACTTCTCCGGCGTCGCGTCGCTGCACATGGAGACCGACCTGCGCAACGACCTCTACGCGCACCTGCAGAGCCTGCAGGTCTCGTTCCACGACAACTGGCAGTCCGGGCAGCTTTTGTCGCGGGCGATCGCGGACATCGGCACCGTGCGCCGCTTCGTGAGCTTCGGATTGATCTGGTTCATCCAGATCATCGTGACCTTCGTCGTCGTGCTGGTGCTGATGGCGCAGCTCGACTGGCAGCTGGGGCTGGTCGTGGTCCTGTGCATGATCCCGATCGCGATCGCGAGCCACATCTTCCAGGACAAGTACAGGGTGATCGCGCGGCG
>VBGP01000114.1 GCA_005880795.1 Chloroflexota bacterium
TCGCCGCGCCCCGCCTGGTCAGTCATTCCGACTGGAGCTCGGTTGGTCCAATCACTCTGACAACCCTCGTGCCCGCATTCTTCAGCTTCGCGTCCGTCGTCAGCAGCTGACAACGAAGGAGCCGCGCCAAAGCGAGGTACTCAGCATCGTAGGTCTTCGCCCAGCCCAGGCGATCAGCAATCCGCCACGCCTCGTCGGTCAGGCCCTTCGGGCGTCTGGGGCTGATATCCGCCAGCGAAAGACGCCGAACCGCGGTAGCCGCGAGCTCGCTCGAGATCTCTTTTCGCCAGCGCAGCTCATGAAGCACAGAGGACGCCTCGGACCACATCAGGTTGGGGGCAACGAGTTGCTCCTTCGCCAGTGGGTCGAGTCCGGCCTCGGACAGACACGCTGTTACGACAACCGCGGCGTCGACGACGAGCACTCAGCGACCGGCACGCGAAGCGCGGATGGCGGCGATAACATCGGGCATTGGTCCATGTGTAGCGGTTCGACGCCAGCCAGACGGTAAGGGGAGGACCGACTTCTCCTCGGCGACTTCTGCCAGATCGGCTTCATCGATCATGTGCTGAGTGCCGACCTTGGTGGCTCGCAGCCGGCCGGACCGGATCCAGCGACGCACGGTTTCAGGGTCGCGTTTCGTGCGGCGCGCCGCCTCCGGGACCGTTAGCATTGTAGCTGGATACTACAACAACTCGGGTTCGCTCATACAGCAACGCTGGCGGCAAACGTGTTAACAGCAAGGTTCAGGGTTCGGATCCCTGTCCCGGAGCCAAATCTCTTGTACATGTTCGGCTCGTGGCGATGCCGCTGGCCATTTAAGTAGTCCTAGATCGTGCTTGGTTCGCGAAGCGCCTTGTGAAATACAAACGTCAAACATTCGTCACCCGCTCGTCACAGATACTCGTCACGCTCGCGACATGAAAATCCAATCAATCCTCGCATCGATGTGCGTTCTGGCGGCAGCGTGTGGAGGCACTGGCGCTGCGAGTGCATCGCCGTCATCTCAACCAAGTACCGATGCGATGCACCACGCAGCGCTCGACGTGAAAGACTCTCGCTTCGGCCAGATCGTTGTCGACGGACAGGGTCGCGCACTGTACCTGTTCGCCGCGGACAAGACGACCGAGTCGACCTGCTACGACGCGTGCGCGACAGCGTGGCCGCCTTTGCTCGCCGAAAAAGCCACGAAAATCGACACGATGCACGCGGCCTCCGCTTCGCTGACTGGAACTACGACGCGGAAGGACAGCACGATCCAGGTGACTTATAACGGCCACCCGCTGTATTACTTCGCAGGCGACAAGAACCCGGGCGAGATCAGTTGCCAGGCAGTTGTCAACTTCGGCGCCGCGTGGTATGTGGTTGACTCGAGCGGCAACGCGATCACGAAGACTGGGTGAGAGCCACGATCCCCTGACCGTCCCGATCCATTGCGAGCTACCGAATCCCTCTATCGGACAGGCTCAATCCGAGGAGGGGCGGCCCCAACGGCGGCCATCGAGGTGTGCTCCAGAGGGGCAATTTCGGAACACCGTTTTCTTAAGGGAAGCGCCGTTGTCTTTAGACCCAAGGCATTGCGATTTGGCGACTCCACGGACAGATGCTATGACAGGTTCGCACGTGGCACCGATCCACGCGGGGCTCGATGCGCGATGGGGTTGCTATCAATAACCCAGTATCCAGCTTTGCTCAGTCCGTGAGGGCGAGGTCGGCGGGCTCGCGATAAGTACCTCTTAGCACAAGCCAACTCAGGAGCCCTCGCAGACAATCATCGGCCGGTCAGACTTCAGCCAACCGACCACGGGTCAGGACCGTGGGGCCGACATTAAGGGCCGAACCAACCAAGCGTTCTTTTCGAAGGTCAGCTACACGGCGCCGGGTACGCCCTTGGCTGGCTACCCGCTTCGGACTCTCGCGCCAGTCTCTCGCGACGAGTCTGTTGTGAGGGCCATCCAGCGACCGGGTGTCAGGCCATAGGTTCGCTTGAACTGACGTGTCATGTGGCTTTGGTCAGCGAAGCCGGCCTCGGAAGCAGCTCGGGCAAGTGATTGCCCGCTCTCCATCGCAGCCCGCGCCAGCGCCAGACGGCGCAACGTACGGTATCGGTCGGGACTCGTCCCAAACGCCCATCGGAAGTGGCGAGCGATCGTGAAGCGGTCAGTACCCGCGACCTTTTCGAGGATCGAGGCCGAGGTCTGCTCACGTGCGTGGGCCGCAAGATAGTCGCGGGCGAGCTCGACCGCCCTAGTATCGATAGCCGCTTGCCGGCGGTCGGGGTGGCCGCTTAACGAAACGAGGCCATCGGCGACCGCGACGGCGATCTCAGCAGAGCTGAGCTCGTTGATCGGCTCGTCGATATCGGAAAGCAGGGAGGCGATAAGTCCGGCCGCCGGTACTAGCTGCTGAATGGGATCGGCGACAAACGGCAGCTCGCGACCGGCCAAAGCGTCACGAACGAGCTCGGGCGGTATGTAGAGAATTCGGTAGCCGAACCCGCCGACAGTTCCCGCTGCGCCGTCGTGCGCTTCATCAGGATGCAGAACGTGGAGCTGACCCGGCAGGCAGATGCGGCGCGAGCCGCGGTAGTGAAACGTCTGCACGCCGGCTGTCGTAATTCCGATCGCGTAGGTGTCGTGCCGATGCGGCTCGAATGCGCATGTGGAGAGGTACACCTCGGCGCGTTCGATCCCGTGCGCGCTCGGTCCGAACCTGATCGAGTCGGACCGCCGGCTGCGGGATTGTTCAAGACCGCCGGCATCGATACCCCCTAGCGTCTGCGGCATGGGACAAAGGTATAGCGCCCGCAGTGCCTGAGGTGCTTCTGGTCGATGGCATTCGTTGGGGATCGGTCGGGCCGCTACTGTTCATTTCGCTGGCAATCATGGGCAGTCCCGGTCCCGCGACCATCAGCCTTATGGCCGCCGGCTCCGCCTACGGCGTGCGGCGATCGCTCTCGTACCTGATCGGGATCATCGTTGGCACAACGATCGTGCTCCTGGCGGTCGCGACCGGAATTACGGCCGCCCTCCTGGCCGTTCCCGCGATCGGCTCCATCCTGGTCTGGATCTCGGTGGCGTATATCCTCTGGCTGGCTTACCACATCGCGACAGCGCCGCCACTCTCGGAACCGACCGCAGCCTCGAGCACGGTCTCGGTCGCGGGCGGAACTTTCCTCGGCATCGCCAACCCGAAGGCCTGGGTCGCCATCGCCGCGGTCTTCGGCAGCGGTCACCTCGCCGACGACACGACAACGGACGCTGCCGCCAAAATCGCGGTGCTGACCGCGATGATCATTGCGATCTGCGCGATATGGCTCGTCGCCGGCACATCAATCGCGCCATTGCTCCGCGACTCAGGTCGAGCCCGCGTGGTAAACGCCGCGCTTGCGGTGGCCCTCGTCGGCGCGACCGCGATCGCGGTGCTTCATTGAACCCGTCGTTTCCGAGGGAGCAAGCATGGCTGCGGTAGCCCTGCCCGACTGGCTGGACTTCCGACCCCGGCTCTTTCCCAGCTGCACCTTCGCATGGCTGCGAGGCCCCCGGCCCATCCGACTCATCTCAACCGTGCCGCACAGCCGTGTCGGGTCGTAGGGGCAGCGCGCGAAGTTAGACGGGGCGGTAGTTGCACGTCCAGTCGCACGATCGTTCAAGACAGTCGGTATCGAGAGCTACTACGGTCCGATGTGTGACTCGACGGTCCTATTCGAAAGCCCAAAACGGGAGGGGATGAACGAGTACCTATGGCGCAGCGCAGCTGCTGACGGAGTCGGTTGGAGTGAGTCCTGACGACGTATTCATAACTTGCTCGAAGTTCAAAGGGAGAACTGGTCCTTCGGACGAGGAGTCGCTCAGTTCGTCCCGCAGCCCGAAACGAAATAGAGGAGGAGCGATTCATGGCAAAGACGGTCGGACCTTTCAGCCCATGGTGTCGGATTGGACAGACGATCGCCACGTCCGGTCAGATCGGCCTGGGCGAGGACGGGAAGGTGGTCGAGGGCGGCTTCGGGCCCGAGCTCGAGCAGACGCTCCGCAACCTCAGCAACGTCCTCGCCGACGCCGGCGTGACAAGAGAGCAGGTCATCAAAGTCAATGTGTACCTGGCCGACATCAGGGATTGGTCGGCCCTCAATGGTCCCTACGCTGAGTTCTTTGGCTCTCGGTTCCCAGCACGGACCGCCTTCGCGACGTCCACGCTCCCGCTCGGTGCTCGGGTCGAGATCGAGGCCTGGGCCGTCATCGAGGAGACGCGATGATCGCGCTTGACCTTGCAATCACTGAGGGGCGCAGGCCGTGGCGCTGGCCGTGGCGCAGGGGCGAACGCTCATTCACTGGCGATGGGTTGATGCGTGACGGGTGAGAGTGAGAGAACACGCATGGATCACGAAGAT
>VBGP01000115.1:0-1906 GCA_005880795.1 Chloroflexota bacterium
CGCGTGTCGCTGGCCTTCGGGCTCGTCAGCTGGTCGGAGTGGCCACCCTGGAAGGTGGTGCGCCAGAGCCGGCGAGCGTACTTGCCGTCCTCGACGGTGCGACGGACGTAGACGATGGACGACGCGTCCGGTGCGACGGCGAGGGAGGAGATGACGACCTGGTTGAGGACATCTTTGGGCTCGAATTTGCGCTGCTCGGCGGTGGTCGCGGGTTGCTTCTTTTCAATCGTCTGCATGCCCCTAGCATGAACCGAACTGAACGACCTGCAAGATCTGATCTGCGAGCTGGTGGCGATCGAGTCGGTGAACCCCGACCTGGTCCCGTCGGGCTCGGGCGAAAGCGCGATCGCCGCCTTCGTGGCGTCGTGGCTGCGCGACGCGGGGCTCGAGGTTTCGGTGGTCGAACCGGTGCCAGGCCGCCCGAGCGTGGTCGGCGTTCTGCGAGGAAGCGGAGGCGGACGGAGCCTGATGCTCAACGCGCACATGGACACCGTGGGCGCGGGTGGGATGACATCTGCGTTCTCGCCATCGGTACGCGACGGCCGCGTCTACGGCCGAGGCGCCTACGACATGAAAGCAAGCCTGGCAGCGATCATGGTCGCCGCCCGAGAGGCGCGATCGCTAGGCCTGAAAGGCGACCTGATCATCACCGGCGTGGCTGACGAAGAGGTGGCATCACTCGGTACCTCGGCTGTCTTGGAACAGTTCCGCGCCGACTATGGACTCGTGACCGAACCGACCGAGCTGCGGCTCTGCATCGCACACAAGGGCTTCGTCTGGCTGGAAGTCGAAACAACCGGCGTCGCAGCACACGGATCGCGGTCGGACCTGGGCGTGGACGCGATCGCGCACATGGGACCGATCCTGAACGGAGTTCTGGACCTGAACCGGCGCCTGCACGAAGGTCCGCGCCACGGCTTGCTGGGCACAGGCTCGATCCACGCGTCCTTGATAGAAGGAGGCCAGGAGATGTCCACGTACCCGGCGCGGTGCGTTGCAAAGCTGGAGAGGCGCACCGTCCCGGGCGAAGACGGCGCAAGCGTCCTTCGCGAGATCGAAGACCTTTCCCCTCCCCACTCGCCGGGGAGGGCCAGGGTGGGGGCTCGGGTCGTGCTCGAGCGACCGCCGTCGGAGGTCGCGCCGAATCATCCGCTGAGCCGCGCAGTCGCTCAAGTGGCGGGCGATCCGGTGATCATTGGCGTGGCCTACTGGATGGACATGGCGCTGCTGAACGCGGCGGGCATCCCGTGCGTGGCGTACGGCCCAGAAGGCGAAGGAGAGCACGCGGACGTCGAATGGGTCGACGCGGCTTCGGTACAGAAATGCGTAGAGGTGTACCTGCGGGCGGCGGAGCTGCTGTGCAACTAGTCCTCCCCATACATAGGGTGGTGTCGCCGAAGGCGACGGAGGGGCTAGCTTGCTACTCACTGGTCCTCCCCATTTATGGGGAGGTGTCGCCGAAGGCGACGGAGGGGCTGGATTGGAGCTTGTTGGTCCTCCCCATTTATGGGGAGGTGTCGCCGAAGGCGACGGAGGGGCTGGGTTGCAACTGAGTGGTCCGTGGACATCGAACGAGCTGAGCGCCTCCGGCCAGGTCTTCGAGTTCCGCCTGTGGGCCGAGCTGACGGAACAGTCGCGAGGCTCCCTTCACGTGTTCCTGCCAATGAGCGACCGAGGCATCGACGCCCTGGTGCATCGCGTGAGCGACGGAAAGTACATCTCGATCCAAGCGAAAGGCCGGTCGACGCTAGAGGACGGCGAGGTTCATCTCGTTGTGTGGGCGGACAGCATGAAAGACGACAACGCCCTACTAGTGAGCGGACTGATCATCGAAGGCGGTCTGGGCCCAACGATGCTGGTGATCCGAGAGGGCGACTTCAAGCGCCTGGCAGAGCAGTCCCATCAC
>VBGP01000115.1:1957-3413 GCA_005880795.1 Chloroflexota bacterium
TCCTGATCCCGATCGAGCGCCTGATCGAGCGATTCGGGATGACAGCAGCAATCCCGGGCGCCCCGGCGCCCGTGCCGCCTCCGATGTGGCGCAGCGACATTGGATTCCTAGGCGAAGCCGAAACCATCCGCTTGCTGGCGGAAGCCGGCAATCTGAACCTGTTCCGCCCATTCCCGGACCTGGAGACCTCGGAGTTGGTGGTCCTAGATCTCTCGACCCGCGGCGTGCTGGGCCTCCAGATCAAGACAATCGGCGTCGATCCAGCCCACCCCGCCGGCACGATCGGAGTTCGCGGCTCGAGCTTCCGCCCCTCCCCGACGACCTACTTTGTGGTCCTGGCGTGGCAACGGAAAAAGCACAACTTCCATGACGAGTGCCTCCTTGTTCCATCTGGAGACGTACGAGCTATCTGCAAACCACATGAATCGGAGGGCCACATGAGCTTCGACTGGCACCCTGGCTCGAAGGCCCTAACTCACCTGGACGGCTACCGCATCAGTAGGGCAATGCTTGCATCTCGACTCGTCGATCGCCTGGGAAGTTGACGTGCCTTCGCAGCGGCTTGCAGCAAAGTGCAAAATCGCCGCGCGTCGCTGATGTCAAATCGATCACCATTGCGGCCCAATGGACCATTTCTGTCTGCGGAAGTTCGTCGTTTTCACCTCATTTCTGTCCCGCTTGTCGTGGCCTGAAAGTCCGAAATTCGTCGTAAGCTCACGAGTGCCTGCCGCCTCGTAAAGTTTGGACAGGCGCTTTGTGGCCCTCCTCTTCTCCTCGGGCTACCTCGCTTGGCACGCAGGCAGAAGCAAAGGACTCACGTGTCTTCTCAAATTCCAAAGTCGTACTACTCAGCCTCGACTGCGCGCCCGCCCTGGTACGCCCGGATTCCCGGATACAGGTCAAACACGGCTTGGAAAATGGTGGTCGCAACCATCGCTTACGTGTCAGCCTTGGTGGCGCCCTTTGCGCTGATCGCAATCGTCTTGGCAGCGATCACAGCCGTCCCGCAATCGGTACACCGGGCAACACCGTCGCCTACACAAAGTCTGGTCGCAGCTGTCCCTGCAAGCCAAGACCCGACACCTTCATCGACGCAAAAGCCCTCTCCGACGCCGGCATCAACCCCGTCGCCAAGTCCGGCAGTCTCATCGCCATTACCCTCGCCTAAGCTGGCGCCACCACCACCACCGCCCCAGCCGCCCCCGCCCCCGAACACATGCGGAGCGCCCTCGAATCCATGGGGCTACAACTTTTGTAGCGGGAGCCTCATCTACAGTCCTCCATCGAACTTCTGCACATACTTCAATTGCATCCCAAGTTTCTGGAAGAGCACCAACGGTTACGTAGACGAGTGTGTCGACGGCGCATATAGCCACTCTGGCGGGCGCTCTGGTGCGTGCTCCTACCACGGGGGCGAAATGAGACCCTTGTACTCGTGACGATGCTGGCCATTGCG
>VBGP01000115.1:3435-7811 GCA_005880795.1 Chloroflexota bacterium
TCCAGAAAGTGGCCGACGGTAGCATCACTCTGTTACCGCTTGAGCGCCTTCAGGCGTTGGCGACAGGGGGTGCAGCGGAATGCCTTGACTTGCAGAAAACGGCAAGTGCCACACGTGCCACAGCAGAGGAGCAGTTAGCCGACGCTGGCGCCGCTTTAATTGAATCGCGAGCCGATTGGCACGGCACACCGCAGGATTCCGAGTTGATCGCCTCGGCTGCTGCTCTCGTGGAGCAACTCCGAGCGGATGACGGAAGCCTCAACGAGCTTGAGCAACACAAGCCGACTGGGCTGAAACACATATTCCAACCTTTAACTCAGTACGGCAAAGAACTTAGGACTCTGTCAGCGGATAGGACGCAGGCTTCAGCGAAATTGCGACCGATCTTGATCCAACTGGCGCAACAGGCACCTGCCACAACCGTGCCGGCAGCCGACGGTCTGCGACGCGAAGCGCTGGCCATGCAGCAGGAGGCTGCGCGAATTGAGCAGTCGGTCGCTACGAAGCAGTCGGCTCTGAACGAGCTCATCTCCGAGATTGCTCACCGTCAGGAGGTCGCCAAGCAGTATGGGTTTGATGCGCTTCTGATCCTCGGTTCATTGGAGGCGTACGGACCGAAGGCCGTTGATAGCCCGCTTGTGTTGAAGAAGGGCGAGCAGGCGTACCTGTCATGGCCAGCTGGGTTGGCCAGACACGTTTCCAAAATGACGTTCGTCGGCGGCAGCCAGGGCATGAGCTTTCCCATAGGGCGCACCGGGATCCGGTACCGCCTCGGCACATTCAGAGGCCACCCTGTCACTCAGGATGTCATCAGGCGCATTGACGACGGCACGCTAGTCCTGACCAACCAGCGCCTCGTTTTCATCGGCGGTTCCAAGTCAACGTCAACGCCGCTCGCCAAGCTGCTTCATGTTGAGGTCTATACCGACGGCCTGGGTGTCTTCCAGGAGGGTCGGGAGAATCCGAACATCTACCTAATCGGACAACCCAGCCAATTCATGCTGTACGTCAACTTCCTGCTCAGCCGAGCCCCCGGCACTTAATCGATAGTGGCCACAACAAGGGCTGAGTCCCGGGGTCACGCCCCTCTCCAGCAGCCGCCGGCGCCCGACGGGGCCCACGGGGCCTGGCGCAGTTTGCTCCTGGCTCGACTCGAGGTTCTTGTCATCCTTGCGGCTTTAATTTCTGTTCCGTTGACGATCGTCGAAGTCAACGGCCAGAACGGCCTTTCATTTCAGGTTGCTGACTGGGCGATCTGGGCTGTATTCGCGACCGAGTATGGCCTTGCGCTTGCGCTAGCTGAGAGCCGGCGCCGCTACGTCGCGACAGCGTGGCTTTCTCTATTAGTGGTGGTGGTTTCGTTTCCACTGCTTCCGGCCCTATTCGCCGTCGTCCGACTGGCCCGCTTAATCAGGCTCTTGCGACTCGTTCGACTGGCGGCATTTGGCGCCCGCCTGATGCCTGCGTTGAAATCGACACTGGGACGTCGGGGGCTGGTATACGTGCTGGCTTTGTTCCTCCTCCTGATCGTCATGGCTGGGGCTGTGATGAGCCTGGTTGAACCCCAAACAGTCAAAGGAAACATGTGGGACGGAATGTGGTGGGCGGTTGTAACTGCGACGACTGTCGGCTACGGCGACATTGCGCCCACAAGCCCGCCTGGTCGCCTCGTCGCTGTTGCCCTAATGCTTTTCGGCATTGGCCTCACTGCCACTCTCGCGGCATCGGTGTCGGCGTACTTCGTCAAAGCCGACCAAGGTGGCGCGAACCTAAAGGAGGTCGTCGCTCGTCTCGAGCGCGTGGAGTCTCTGCTGGTCGACCTTAGGGCGCAGGGCCAGTCAGGCGACTTGGCTGTGGACGACCTGGCACTGCGTGCGGGGCGCTAGCGGAACCATGTCGCCCCTCAGAGTGTGATGACGAGCTTTCCCTGAGCCCGTCCGTTCTCCAGGTCGCGAATGGCCTCCGGAACGGCCGCCAGCGGGTAGGTCTTGCCGACGACGGGTGTGAGCTTGCCGGCTTCGATGAGGTCCTTGAGGACAAGGAGATCCTCGTGGTTCTCCTTGCAGATGAAGGAGCGAAGCTTCTGGCCCTTCGAGCGGGAGAGCATCATCGCGCGGAGCTGACGGTCGATCCCGCCGAACCACGAACCTCCACCCTCTCCCCCGACGATGACGAGGGTTCCATCAGGCGTGAGCACGCTGCGTAGGCGAGCCAGGGTCGAGTTGCCGCCGGTGTCGATGATCACGTCGTAACGCTGTTCGCCGGCCGCGAAGTCTTCGCTCGTGTAGTCAATGACGCGGTCCGCGCCGATGGATCGCACCATCTCCACCTTCGATGTGCTGCACACGCCGGTGACCCGCGCGCCGTAGGACTTGGCGATCTGCACTGCGAAGGTGCCGACGCCACCCGAAGCGCCGATGATCAGAACCTCCTGCCCGGCCTTCACCTGACCGTGGTCGCGCACTGCCTGGAGAGCGGTCAAGCCAGAGACCCCGATGGGCGCCGCCTGCTCGAACGTGAGGTTCTGCGGCTTTGGTGCGAGTCTGTCCTCGCGGGCGACCACGTATCCGGCAAACGATCCCTCGCCGATGCCGAAGACCGGATCGCCAGGCTTGAACCTGGTCACCCCGGTACCCACCGATTCGACAGTCCCTGCAACCTCGCGGCCCAGGACCGGATTCTTGGGCGCGCGGAGCCCGAATCCTGCGATGCGCATCAAGTAAGGCTTGCCGGCCATGAGGTGCCAGACGCCTCGATCGACGCCAGCGGCGCGAACGCGCACGAGCACGTCGCCGTCCTGGACGATCGGTATGACGATCTCCGCGACATGAACGAGATCGGCTGAGCCGTACTTGCGCCTGACTGACGCCTGCATGGTGGCTTGCCGAGCGATAGATGTTGGTCGGGCCTGCGTGGCGATCATTTCCAGCCTTCCTTTGAATGTGCTTACGGCGTAAGCTTATGGCGTAAGCATCGCACATACACTGTAAGTCTGTCAAGGAGGTCCCTCCCGTGCCGCTGAGCAAAGACCGAGTACTACGAGCTTCCGTCGACCTTGCCGACCGCGAGGGCATGGAGGCGCTGAGCATGCGCAAGCTGGGCCAGGAGCTCGGGGTCGAGGCGATGTCGCTCTACAACCACGTGAGGAACAAGGAAGAGCTCCTGAACGGCATGGTCGACATCGTCTTCAGCGAGATCGACCTGCCCGCCGCCGACGCGGACTGGTCGACGGCGATGCGCCAGCGAGCGATCTCGGCCCGCCAGGCGCTGAAGCGCCACCCGTGGGCGATCGGCCTGATGGAGTCGCGGGCACAACCGGGCCCGGCGACCCTGCGCCACCACGACGCTGTTCTGCGAAATCTGCGAACCGCAGGTTTCTCAGTGGAGATGGCCGCGCACGCCTACTCGGTCCTCGACAGCTACATCTATGGATTCGCACTGAACGAAAAGACACTGCCGTTCGACAGCTCGCCGGAGAAGATAGCCGAAGTCGCGGCGAGCATCATGCGAGAGATGCCGCCCGGCGAGTACCCGTACCTGACCGAAATGGCCGTCGAACACGCGATGAAACCGGGGTACGACTACGGCGCCGAATTCGAGTTCGGCCTGAACCTCATCATCGACGGCCTCAAGTGAGCCCTAGACCGGGGTTAGTTTTCGCTTAATGGGCCCGACCGCATCGGGTAGGTGTTATTGGCCATGACCGCCGTACCCATGTCGGATTGCCGTTCTGTAGACTCCCCCCGAAGGTTGTGGAAGACTCGTTTCCTCTCGTGACCGCAGCGCTCATCTGTGAGCGCGTTCTAGTAGAGAAAGACGAAGTCGTGTCGGCGATTCGAGTGTTTGATCGCGTCCTGTATCAGGTGCCACTTCCGCCTGCTCAGCCCGTTGTCGCGTTTGTCTTCTTCGTCGCCCTGAAGCTTGGCGATGCTAAACAGGATGCCTGCACTGTTCGAGTCATTGTTAGGTCGCCAAGCGGACGAGAGGTCGAGCTGACAAAGGACATTCCGATCGAGGTCCAATTTCCGACCAAAGACCCTGATGCGGGCGTAAACCTGCACTTCCAGTTCGTGCTGTCACCAAGCGAGGAAGGCTTGTATTGGGCCGAGTTATTAATCAATAACGACGTCAGAGCTCGGACGCCCCTCCGGCTGATTCAGATGCGGGCTGATTAGACGGCGATCTCGACGCGGCCGAACTTAATCTGCCGGGAGCCAGATGAGATCGATTGTGCAGATTGCTTAGAGGCGTAATTGCGGACTAGCGGACGTGCCAACCTGAGCAAGTCATGGCCAGTAAGAATGATGCTCGGTGCATTTGCTCCCGTAGGCCACTGTTCAGCGAAGAGGTCGGCAATTGAGGCCTCCCCGTTAAGT
>VBGP01000150.1 GCA_005880795.1 Chloroflexota bacterium
CGCCCTTCGGGATCCAGAACATCGGCGGCTGGATCTACGTCACATACGCCAAGCAGAACGCCGAGAAGCACGACGACGTCAAGGGCCCGGGCAACGGATTCGTCGACATCTACACGACGAGCGGGGCTCTTGTCCGGCGATTCGCCTCAGGCGGCAGCCTCAACTCGCCGTGGGGTCTCGCGGCCGCGCCGGCGACATTCGGCAACTTCCACAACGACATCCTGGTCGGCAACTTCGGCGACGGTCGCATCAACGCCTTCACGACGGACGGAACTTTTCGAGGTCAGCTGAAGAGCGAAACCAGCGCGCCGATCCAGAACGACGGATTGTGGGGACTGCGCTTCGGCAACGGCGGCAACGGCGGCGACGTGAACACGCTGTTCTTCGCCGCGGGGATCAACGACGAGTCGGACGGACTGTTCGGCAAGATCCAGAACGTCGACAGTTAAAACGTGAACCGGGGGCGGCCGTTCAGCGGCCGCCCTCGCGCCCGTTTCGTACGTTTTGCGCAAAACGCACGTATCGCGGGAGTTTTCAGGTACGTCTTGCGCAAAACGTGCGAATGGAGCGGGCGATGGGAATCGAACCCACGTGACCAGCTTGGAAGGCTGGCGCACTACCATTGTGCTACGCCCGCGCCGCGTGAATCGGTGGCCCGCAAGGCGTTCGGGCCAAGGCCAGCGATTAGAGTACCTAGACTTCTAGCGAGGCCCCGTCGTCTAGTGGCCTAGGACGCGGCCCTTTCAAGGCTGAGATCGCGGGTTCGAATCCCGCCGGGGCTACCAGTTTCCTTCGATGCTTGGTTAGCCGTCGCCCGGTCTCGTCCCCGGTTACGCTCGCACGCCTTCGAGGATGCTGTTCGGTGAGGCGGTCGGTACAACCCTTGACAGTCGCAGCCCACTTGCGGTGAACAGCTCGCGGAACTCTATTTCTGTGCGGATCCGGCCGCCAGGCTGATTGAGCAGCATCAAGATGTCGAAAGTCTTGGCCGGACTCGGATCGTTGCCAGTCGGCATCAGCATCTCGACGACCAGCACTCGTCCGCCGTCCGCCATGGCACTCGCGCAGCGGCGAAGGATGGTCGTCGAGTCCGCGTCGCCCCAGTCCATCAGCACCCGCTTGATGAGGTAGGCATCGGCACCTTTCGGGACCACGCGCAGCATGTCGCCGCCGATGACCTCGCACCTGGCGGCGACCCCAGCCTCATCGAGCGGAGTTGTGCGGGTTACCACTTGTGGAAGGTCGAGCAGGACGCCTCTCAGCAAAGGGTGAGCGCCCAGGACCGCTGCCAGCGTAGAGCCCTGGCCTCCTCCAACGTCGACCACAAGACGAAACGGCGAGAAGTCGTAGGCGGCGACCAGGGCCGAGTTGTGCTGCCTCGACTGGCGGGTCATCCAACCGTTGAACGCCTCGCCGAGGTTTGGGCGGGTGGCGATGTATTCCCACATCGGCGCACCATGCACCGCCGGGAAGGACGCCTCTCCGCTCATCACGCTATCGCGCAGACCGGCCCATACCGCCCACATCTCTGGTGCTCCGACGAAGAGAGCCCAATCGCGGACGGAATCGGACCCGTCGCTTCGAAGTGTCGCGCCGAGGGGCGTCGTTGCGAAACGTCCGTCCGCCTCCTCCCGAAACACGCCAGGGCCCGTAAGCATCCGCAGCAGGCGGTGCAGTGATGGGCGATCTGCTTTGGTCCCCGCCGCCAGGTCATCCAGACTCTTTGGTCCAGCGGCGAGGAGGTCAGCAACACCGAGGACAGCGGCCACATGAAGCGCCTGCACCGTCAGGAACGCGTTGAGCATCCGCAGCATCTCGGCCGATGGCTGTACGGCAGGCTTGGCGGGGGTGGTCGAGCTCATATGCCTCCTACACGATCAGGTGTGTCGCAAAGGTAGTAGTGATCCTGGTTCGGCGCAAGTCAGCCGAGGACCGAAGCCACGCCGCCTCACGCGAGGATCACTGGCGGTTTCGTAGGTGTCGGCTCGAATTCCGCCGGGGCTACTTCATCTGATGCGCGCCTTGGTAGCATCAAGCATCATGCGGACCACCATCGATCTAGACGCCACGGTCTTCAAGGAGCTCAAGCGCCGCAGTAAGAGCGCGGGCAAGAGCATGGGCCAGCTCGCATCCGAGCTGCTGGCCACGTCTCTCAAGGAGGAGGCCGGCCGTCCTCGGAATCCAGGTGGCCTGACGTGGATCGCCAAGGATTTGGGCCGACCTTTGGTTGACCTCGAAGACAAGGAGGCGGTGAGGGCCCTGTAGGCGAGGACTCGAGTTGGTCAATCAAACGAATATTGCCGTTGACACGCTGTATCCGCGAGCAGATGGGACCGGTATCCCGGCGGGACTGGGTGCGACGGTCGCGATATCTACTAACCGCCGGTGTATCGAAACAATCCCATCTCAGGACGGCATCGGCGTGGACCGTGCGCCTCTGATTAAGGCCACGCTCACGGCCACGACCCACGCGTAGAAGAGCCAGAAGGGGATCAACCAAAACGCGGTTAGTTGCCCAGCAACGGCAGCCACCGACCCCAGCCCGATCACGGATCCCGACCAGCCCAGCCAGGTCGGCAGCGTATGTGATGAAACTGCGCCCAGTCCGGCGCCGAGGAGCAGGCCTCCGATCGCAAACCAGCTCATGACGAAGAATTCATTGGCGAGACCGGAAAGAGTGCTGGCGCCAGATTCGTCCAACCCATGACCGACCCTCAGTAGAGCAGCTGCCCCGGATCCAATCGACGCAAGCAGCATCGCTGCCGCCACTCCCCCAAAAAGGAGAACGGCGATCGACGGGACGTGTTCACTGTTGCCGGCAACCCTCAGCTTCACGTGGAGGGCGCATACAAATAGCACGAAGCCAAGCAGTGGCAGGCCGGCCACATAGGGAACTGCCAGGAAGAGATCGTGACTGTTTCGATAACTGGTAAGCCAGTCCTTGGCGGAAGCGTCAAATGGCGGCTCGCCGGATGCTCCGACGAGACTGAACCCAAATTGGAGCACCACGAACAGGATGCCGCCAGCCCCTCCAACCTGCAGCCATCGCCCCTCATTCATCGAAGCCAAACCAAGTCAGCGTCTCTCGCGTGAGTCTTTCGACACGGTCATGGCTTCGCGGACTCTCCTGCCAAGCCCAGCTGGTCAATCGCTGGCGACGAGTTCCTCCACTCGAGCACGACTGCGACGGTGCCCGCCACGACAATCCAGATGAGGGCCGACACAAACGAAATCGATCCTGCCTGCGTAACGCC
This sequence comes from Chloroflexota bacterium, assembly GCA_005880795.1. Lineage (GTDB taxonomy): Bacteria > Chloroflexota > Dormibacteria > Dormibacterales > Dormibacteraceae > 40CM-4-65-16. The sequence continues at coordinate 3,255 of VBGP01000150.1, forward strand.
AAGGGTCAGGAGGCACCCGGTGGCGACTTCCACGACCCCCGCCGCGCAGGTGACCCAGCCGAACCAACGCGGAAAGGTGCCCTCCATCAGGGTTCCGACGCCGACGGCGCCGAAGAAGAGCCCGAACAGGAAGATGTTTGCGAGTTCGAAATTGTTAAAAAGTATTCCGAGCACGCCAGTCCCAGCAACCGAGGCTGCCGCCGTGATCGCCAGCGTCAGCATGGTCATGGCGCTCGCGAACTCGAAGGCGACGAGGGCGCCTCCACTCGTCAGCGCCAACCAGGACAACAGATTTGACCTGGTCTCGCTCGCACGCAGCCTGTTGGCAAGATAGACCGCGAACACGAGCAGGAATAGGTCGGCGACCGACGCCAAGCAGACGAAAACCTTGATTGCCGCCGCATTGGTCCCGAAGTAGGTTGTTACGTCCTGCACATTTCCGCCGACCGCAGGCATCGGCTTGGGGACTATTGCGAAGGCGGCGACGACTAAAAGCAAGTAAGGCAGCCAGCTGACAGACGCGATCCGGTTCAATCTCTGTGGCGTCAT
>VBGP01000151.1 GCA_005880795.1 Chloroflexota bacterium
TCGGGCATGGCCGGCGTCGAGATGTGCATCGCCAGCGTGCTGGGGCCGGGTGACGAGGTGCTCGTGGCGGCGAACGGTCTTTTCGGAGACAGGATGGCCGAGGTCGCGACCGCCAACGGCCTGCACGTGCACATCGTCCGGCCCGGGCTTGCCGAGCCCGTGACCGCAGCATTGGTGCGCGACGCGCTGGAAAGCCATCCAGACATCAGGGCCGTGTGCGTCGTCCACCATGAGACCTCTGTCGGCATCCTCAATGAGGTCGAAGGCATTTGCCGGGCGGCTCACGAGCATGGCGCGCTGACGATCGTCGACGGCATCTCGGCTGTTGGCGGCGTGCCGTTCGAGATGGACGCGTGGGACGTGGACCTCTGCGTGACCGTCGCCAACAAGTGCGTCGGAGGGCCGATCGGCGTGGCACCTGTGGCGGCGGGCCCGCGAGCCCTGGAGGCTCTCGCCGACGGGCGGCCAAAGGCGGCCGGTTGGTATCTCAACCTCGCCACCTGGAAGCGGTTCGCAGAGGCATGGAGTGGGTGGCATCCGCATCCGACGACGGTGCCAACCAACGTGATCGAGGCGTTCGACGTGGCGCTGACCGGTTTGCTGGACGAAGGCGTCGAGAACCGTTGGCGGCGCCTTGCCCGCGCGCGGGACCGGGTGCGCGAGGGGCTTGAAGAGATGGGTTTTCCGATGCTGTCGCCCGTCGCGACCGCCTCACCTGTGACGACCGCCGCGTACGGCATCCCCGGAATGGACATCCCCGACTACATGGGATGGCTGCTGCGTGAGCACCATATCCGCATCGGCGGCGGGCTCGGCGAGCTGTCAGGCAAGATCTTCCGGGTCGGCCACATGGGACGCGCCGCGGAGCCGGAAGCGATCGACCGCTACCTGCGACTCACCTCCGAATACCTGGAAGAGAAGGGCCTGAATCGTTCTAGAGCTTGATCCGGTCGGGGGTCCAGTCCTCGATGCCGCCCTGGACGTCGTTGAGGAACCGCGAAGCCGCGAGGCCGTCGGTGATCCGATGGTCGAAAGACATCGTCAAGTTCATGATCGGCCGGATCACGACCTCGTCATTCACGACCACCGGGCGCTTTCGGATTGACTCCGTGCTCAGGATGGCGGCCTGGGGCTGGTTGATGATGGACTGACCCGCGACCGAACCGAGCGCGCCGGTGTTGTTGAGCGTGAACGGGCCGCCGCGCACGTCCACCGGACGAAGGGACTTGTTGCGGGCGCGGCTCGCCACGTCGTTGATCGCGATCGCGAGATCCATGAAGCCCATCAGGTCGGCGTCCTTGATGACGGGAACGATGAGGGTGTCTGGCAGCGCGACCGCGATTCCCATGTGGACGTAGTGGTGGAGCACGATGCCGTCGTCCGTCCACGTTGAGTTCAAGTAAGGGTTCTTCATAAGCGCGTCGCTGACGATCTGGACGAAGAACGGGACATACGAGAGCGCGAAGCCGTGGCGCGCGCGAAAGGCCTCCTTCTCCGATTCCCGGTAGGCGAGCAGGCGGCTGACGTCGACCTCCCTCAGCGACCAGGCGTGAGGGGAAGTGCTGACGCTGCGGACCATGTGCTCCGCGATCTGCCGGCGAACTGCGGAAACGCGAACCAGCTCGTCCCGCCTCTCCGCGGGAGCCGCAGGGGCGGCGCCTTTGTGCTCTGCCAGGTGCGCGAGGACATCCTCACGCCTGACTCGACCGCCGGGCCCGGTGCCTGCGATCTGCGATAGCTCCAGGCCGTTGTCCTCCAGAAGCTTGCGCACGCCGGGGCTGATCCGGCCCTGGAGGGGGGCCGGCGGAGCGGGCGCAGGTCTGGCGGCGGGAGTTTCAGGGCTGGTTTCCGGTGCCGCCGCGACGCCTTCGACCTCGAGCTCCGCAAGCGCGGTCCCTATCGGAACGGTCTGGCCCGAGGCCACCTTGATGCGCACAAGCCGGCCCTCGACCGGCGAGGGCACCTCCGCGTTCACCTTGTCTGTGACGATCTCCACGATCGGCTCGTCCCTGCGCACCAGCTCGCCTTCCTGCTTGAGCCAGCGATCCACCGTGCCCTCGGTAACGGATTCACCGAGCTGCGGCATCTTCAGCGTGGTCAGGCCCATGCGCAATGCACCCCGGGACGATTCTAGTCAGCTTCGATCTACCATTCGCTGAAGAGCGGCGGCGTTCAGCCAAGGAGAACGCGAATGACCCGGCGATTTCGCTTCGGCATCTGCACCGACCAGAACATGACCTGGGAGAAGACGGTCGAGCGCTGGCAGCTTTTCGAGCGCCTCGGCTACGAGAGCGCATGGCTGTGCGACCATCTGGTCCAGCCGAGCCGGCCGCAGGGACCTTACTTCGAAGCGTGGACGCTGCTGGGCGGCCTGGCGGCTGTGACAAAAACAATCCGCGTCGGTGTGCTGGTGACGTCCAACACGTTTCGCTACCCGCAGGTCCTGGCCAAGATGGCCGTCACGGTCGACCACATCTCGAACGGAAGGCTCGAGATCGGGCTCGGCGCGGGCTGGTACGAGCCTGAGCACACGATGTTCGGGATCGACTTTCCGGAGACGAAGGAGCTGGTCTCGCGCTTCCGCGAGGCGGTCCAGGTCGTCGACCTGATGACGCGCGAGGACACGAGCTCCTTCGACGGCGCGTACTACAAGCTCAAGGACGCGCGCTCACGACCCGCGAGCATCCAGAAACCGCGCCCGCCCTTGGTGCTGGGCGCCTTTGGGCCTCGCATGCTCAAGATCGTCGCCCGGTACGGCGACACGTGGAACGCGTTTGGGACTCCCCAGGAGATGCGCGAGCGCAACCAGATGCTCGATGACTACTGCCGCGAGATCGGCCGCGATCCGGATACGCTCGACCGCTCGCTTTACTACTGGGTGCCGAAGTCCGACGAGGACCCGTGGGTTTCGAAGGACGCCTTCTACAGCGTGATCCAGCCTTACGTCGAGGCAGGGGTCAACCAGTTCATCTTCGACCAGCCCCGCGACGATCAGATGGAGATGCTGGAATGGGCGGCGGCTGAGGCGGTGCCCAGGTTCGCCCGGGAGATGCCGCGCGCGCTGGAACCTGCGAGCGCCGCGAAGATCGACACCTCGGACTGGAAGCGGCCGCAAGACCACCTGTAGGCCGCGGTCCTACGACTTCGAAGGCGGGATGTTCTGGTTGAGCCTGAAGAAGTTGATCGGGTCGTAACGATTCTTGAGGGGGACGAGGGGCTCGTAAGCGGGGCGTAAGCCTGACGCACGCGATCCGGGGTCTCTTTGGAAGAGGTAGTTGGGGTATGCGCCCACGGAGAGAAACGGCTTCTGGATGGCATACGCACATGGACGATCCGGACGGGAATACGCTGACCGTCGCAATCAAGCTGTAGGGCTCGTTCCCCCAGGGACTATCTCGAAGCAACCGACAACCGTGTACCTCACGGAATCGCGGTCGGAGCCGGAGCCGGTTTCCTACTGGTGCCAAAGCCCAAGAACGAGGGCTACGACGATCACGACCCCGAATATTCCTAAGCCCCATACGAGCAGTCCCGCCTCGAACTTAATAAGGGGCCGAAGCGGCCTGGGATACAGGAGCCAAACCCGGACTCCAAATCTTCGCGCCTTCTCGAACGGCGACGGAGGCTTGCTCCCACGGCGCCGGGCTTCACCCACGGTGATCAGAGCTTACCGGCTGAGGTTTACGACGCCCACGCGTGCATGTCGGAATGTGCTCCGTAATGGCATGCCCCGGCCCGGCCCTGACGAAGGGCGATCATTGTCCGATGCAAATTCCGCCCTACCGTCTGGTTCCGCAGCCACTCGACGAGCATGCTCGGAGCAATCCACCTGGTTTTAAGTGGGCAAAGCCACCTGCTGGCGAGCGTCATCGAATCGGTGGTCAACCGGAGTTCATTCAAGACGAACAGCATCCGCTCTGTCCCAGATGCAATGAACCAATGACCTTTTACGCTCAGCTGGACTCCCTCAATGACGAGGTTGTTCTAGGAGACCTCGGGATGATCTACGTCTTCGTCTGTTTCGACTGCCTGGAGGTGACTGCTCTTCTGCAGACGGCTTAGAACGCACGGACTCACGTGCGGGGTGACCTGGCGTAGATCTAATCAAGGGGATCCTGGTGGCCGGTCAGCCGGGCACCGGTCCCGCCGCCCAGCGCGCTCATTTCGAGAGGGCCAGGCGCGAGCGGGACAGCATGCGAGGCGCCAGCGAGCCCACCAGCGCCATCCCGGCCGCGCCCAAAACCGGCGGCCAGAACGCCACCCTTATGCTGCCTG
>VBGP01000017.1 GCA_005880795.1 Chloroflexota bacterium
GCACGGGGAGGTGCGGCGGAGCCTCGATGAAAACGTCGACCTGGCGAAGCGGCAGCTCAAGCAGCTGGCCGAGGCGGACATCAGCCTGGAGGCGGTCACGCACGAGCTCGAGGTCGAAGGCGTGGACGCCTTCACGAAGTCCTTCGAGAGCCTGCTGGCGACGCTCGCCAAGGCGTCAAAGGACATTCGCGCGGGCAAGGGTCCGCGGCAGTGGTACAGCCTCGGCCGGCTTCAGCCCGTGGTCGACGCGCAGGTGGCGAAGCTGCAGAAGGATGACGCACCGCGCCGCCTCTGGGCGAAGGACTCGACCCTGTGGAGCGGGGAGCCCGCCAAACGGCAAGAGATCCACGACCGCCTGGGCTGGCTCGACGTGGCGGAAAAGATGCTCGAGCACTCGCACCAGTTCACGGCCCTCGCCAAGGACGGCCGCGCCCACACCGACGTCGTGCTGCTGGGCATGGGCGGATCAAGCCTGTGCCCGGATGTTCTGCGCAACACCTTCGGTGCGATCAAGGGTCACCCGAAGCTGCACGTCCTCGACACGACCGACCCGGCGACGATCCTTTCCGTCCGGTCGAAGATCCGCATCGGCAGCACGCTGTTCATCGTCGCGTCGAAATCGGGCGAGACGACCGAAACGCTTTCGCATTTCGCATATTTTTGGGAGCAAACGAAAGGGAAGGGCCGGCAATTTGCGGCCATCACCGACCCCGGCTCGGGCCTCGAGAAGCTCGCCAAAGAGAATGACTTCCGCTGGATCTTTCCGAATCCTCCCGACATCGGCGGCCGTTACTCCGCGCTCTCCTATTTCGGTCTCGTGCCCGGAGCGCTGATGGGGATCAACGTCGTGGAGATGCTCGAGCGGGCGACCGAGATGGCGCAGTCGTGCGCGGATTCGGTTCCGGTGGAGAAGAATCCGGGCGTCTGGCTCGGCGCCGTGATGGGCCGCCTCGCGCTCCAGGGCCGCAACAAGGTGACGCTGATCACATCGCCCAAGGTGGCGACGTTCGGTTACTGGGTGGAGCAGCTGATCGCCGAGAGCACCGGCAAGGAAGGGAAGGGCATCGTACCCATCGAAGGCGAGCCTTTGGGCAAGCCCGCGATGTACGGGGACGACCGGCTGTTCGTGTACATGCGGACGGCCACCGACCCCCCGAATCGCGCCGTGCAGGCGCTGGAGAAAGCGGGTCAGCCCGTGATCACCCTCACCATGCGCGACAAGCTCGACCTTGGCGGAGAGTTCTTCCGCTGGGAGGTCGCCACGGCGATCGCGGGCTCGATCCTCGGCATCGACGCCTTCGACCAGCCGAACGTCCAGGAGTCCAAGGACAACACCAAGAAGGTGCTCGCCCAGTTCAAGAGGGCGGGCAAGCTGCCGGCGGCCGAGTCGGTGGCGGCGGCGAAAGCCAAGGCGGGCATCGCCTCGCTGCTCGCGAAGGCGAAGCGGGGCGCCTACTTCGCGATCATGGCGTATACGACCCGCACGCCAGGCTCGGAGGCGGCCATTGCAGCCATCCGCACCGCGGTCCGGGACAAGAGGAAGATCGCCACCACCGCGGGGTACGGTCCACGGTTCCTCCACTCGACCGGGCAGCTGCACAAGGGTGGCCCGAAGACCGGGCTCTTCCTGCAGATCGTCCAGGAGGACAGCAAGGACGTGAAGATCCCAGGCCAGCCCTACAGCTTCTCCGTCCTGAAGCAAGCCCAGTCGCTGGGCGATCTCCAGTCGCTCACGTCGCGCCGGCTGCCGGTGCTGCGAGTGACGCTGGGCCGCGACCCAGCGGCCGGATGGCGGGCATTGACCGCAGCGGCCAAGCAAGCGGTCAAATAGCGCGCACCCCCGGTTAGTCCGGACTATCCGGCGTTGTCGTCGCAATTAAGCTTCACCCCATGGAAATGGGCATGGTCGGCCTCGGCCGCATGGGCGGCAACATGGTGCTGCGCCTGATGAAGCGCGGACATCGGATGGTCGCGTTCGACCTCTCGGCGGACGCGGTCAAGCGCCACGCCGACCAGGGAGCGATCGGCGCGACCTCGTGGGAAGACTTCGTCACCAAGTTCAACGACCGGCCGCGGGTGATGTGGATCATGGTCCCGGCCGGCGATCCCACCACGGACGCGATCAACAGGCTCATCGCGCTGGGCGACCCCGGCGACATCATCATCGACGGCGGCAACACCAACTGGAAGATCGCGCTCGAGGACTGCGCGCGGGTCAAGGCGAAGGGAATGCACTACATGGACGCCGGCGTCTCGGGCGGCATCTGGGGTCTCGAGTTCGGCTACAGCCTGATGGTCGGCGCCGAAGATGACGTCTACCAGCGCTGCATGCCGCTGTTGAAGGACCTGGCGCCGGATGACGGTGGCCTGGTGCACACCGGGGCGGAGGGCTCAGGCCATTTCGTGAAGATGGTCCACAACGGCGTCGAGTACGGACTCATGCAGGCCTACGCCGAAGGCTTCCAGGTCATGAAGATGTCGAAGTCCTTTCCCGGCATGGACATGCACGCGATCGCTGAGGCCTGGCGCTCCGGCAGCGTAGTGCGCTCATGGCTGCTCGACCTGATCGCCCGCGGACTCTCATCGGACCCTGAGCTGTCAGGAATCAAGGGTTATGTCGAGGACACGGGCGAGGGCCGCTGGACAGTCGAGGCGGCGATCGATGAGTCGGTGCCCACGCCCGTGATCGCGGAGTCGCTGTTCGCTCGTTTCCGGAGCCGGATGGAAAACACATTCGGCGACCGCATGCTGGCCATGATGAGGGCGCAGTTCGGCGGGCACGCCGTGGTGAAGGATGCGGCCCACGAGAAGTGAAGGTCGAGATCTTCGGCGCCACGGGCGACCTCAGCGGCCGCAAGCTTCTGCCGGCGCTGTACAACCTGGCCAAGCAGCGCTCGCTGCCCGCGGGATTCGCGGTGGTGGGTGCGGCGATGGACGACCTGACCGAGGACGCGTTCCGCAAGCACGCATCCGAGAAGATCCACGCCTTCTCGCGCACGCAGCCCATCGACGACCGCGTCCTCGATACGTTTCTCTCGTCGCTCTCCTACGTCAAGGTGGACTTCGGCAAGCTGGAGGATTTCAAGGCGCTGGGCCAGAAGCTGCAGGAGCTCGACAGCACCAACCACATCCCCGGCAATCGCATCTTCTACTGCGCCACGCCGCCGCCGACCTATCAGAGCATCGCCCTGCAGCTGCAGGCCGCCGGGCTGAACACGGGGAGCGGCTTTCACCGGATCGTGGTCGAGAAACCGTTCGGCTTCGACCTGACGTCCGCGCGCGAGCTCACGCAGACGCTGCAGAAAGTGTTCGCGGAGGACTCGGTCTTTCGCATCGACCACTACCTCGGCAAGGAGACGGTCCAGAACATCCTTGCCTTCCGCTTCGCGAATTCGATCTTCGAGCCGATGTGGAACACCAACCTCATCGACTCGGTGCAGATCACGGTCGCCGAGGACATCGGTATCGAGGGCCGCGGGGCGTACTACGACAAGGCCGGCGCGATGCGCGACATCATCCAGAACCACGGCCTCCAGCTCGTGGCGCTGACTGCGATGGAACCGCCGCTGGCGTTTGACGCGAACGCTGTCCGCGACGAGAAGGTGAAGGTGCTGCGAGCCATCCGTCCCCTCATCGGCGAGGACATCGAGCAGTCGACCGTGCGCGGCCAGTACACGAAGGGATGGGTGCTGGGCGTGCAGGTTCAGGGCTATCGCGAAGAGAAGAACGTGGCGCCCGATTCGCAGACCGAGACCTACGCCGCGATGCGCCTGTTCATCGACAACTGGCGCTGGGCGGGGGTGCCGTTCTACATCAGGGCCGGCAAGCGGCTGCCCAAGCGCGTGACCGAGATCCGGGTCCAGTTCAAGCGCCCGCCGCACCTGACCTTCGGCAGGGAGGCGATGAAGGAGGTGGATCCAAACGCGATCACGCTGAGGATCCAGCCCGAGGAGGGAATCTCGCTGAAGTTCGGCGCCAAGGTGCCCAGCGCCGGGCTGCGCATCCGCAGCGTGACCATGGACTTCCAGTACATGACCTCTTTTCTGGTCGAAGCGCCCGAGGCCTACGAGCGGTTGCTGCTCGATTGCATGATCGGCGACCCGACGCTCTTCACACGGGCCGACGAGGTCGAGGCGGCTTGGCAGCTGATCGACCCGATCGAGAACGCGTGGCGGAGCGGGCGGCCCCCGCTCAGCATGTACGCCGCGGGCACGTGGGGGCCGGATACCTCGGCGAAGCTGCTGCAGGGCGATGGGCGGGAGTGGCACCGGCCGTGAGCGCAACGGTGCAGGGGGAATCCATTCCGCTGTGGCACGCCGAGAACGTCACCCTGTCCGACGTCCTGGCCGCGTTGAGCGAGATCCGCTACAAGTTCGCGCGCGATGAGACCGGAGACGACGAGCACCTTCATCCGCGCACCTGCGTCATGACCCTGATCAGCGTGTCGCCGAGCGAGCCGGACGAAGAGCTGGCGCGGCGCACCACCCTGAGCATCGGCACGGAGCATCCGGCGCAGGCGATCGTGATCCGCGAAAAGGCGCCGATCCGGGGGCGGCACCTCGACGCATGGATCACGTCCGAGGTCCGCGAGCCCGAGGTCGCGTGTGGCTGGCAGTGCGAGATCATCACCCTCCACGTCCACGGCCACGCGGCCGAGCACCTGGCGGAGCTTGTCGATCCGCTGCTGGCGAGCGGGGTGCCGACCTACCTCTGGTGGCTCGGCACGCCGCCGTTCGGCAAGAAGGAGCTGCTCGACGCGCTGCGGGTTTGTGACGGGCTCGTGGTCGACTCCGCCCGCTTCGAGGAGCCGTACACCTCTTTTCGGCGCATGGCGGGCTTGTTGAAGGTCGCGCACCACCGGCTGGGACTGGCCGACGTCCAGTGGGCGCGGCTCCGGCCATGGCGCGAGACCATCGCGCAGTTCTTCACCCCCATGGACCGGCGTGGATTTCTGAACGGCATCGCCGAGGTCGGCGTGGATTACGTCGGGGAGGGGCGGGGCAACCGGATTGCGGCGGCCCTGCTGACGGGCTGGGTCGGTGCCGCGTTGGGCTGGAAGATCAAACGCGCGGCGGCCGGGACCGGTGGAGTCGTCGTGGCGCACTACGAAGCGGGCAATCGATCCGTCGAGGTCGATTTCAGGCCGGTGATAAGGGAGCACCTCGCGCCGGGCGAGATCAGCGCGGTGCGGATCGGAGGATCGTCGCAGGGCACCACGTTCCGCCTGTCGGTGCAGCACGACCCCGCGCGCATGCGGCCCGTCCCCGAGCCCGCGTATCGAACCCTGCATGCAACGGGGGGCGAGGACGACGCCGGGTTGGAGCTGGCCGAGCGCCGCGCCGAATGGCACCGCGACGTGCTCCACGAGAACCTCGACTCGCTGCACCACACCGCGACCGGCGACCCTCCGGGCGAGAGCCGGCCCAAACGGCCGAGGGTGTTCTCGACGGAGCGCAGGCGGCCGGACTCGGCGCGGGTGCTGCTCACGATGATCGAGATCGGCGATGGCGAACCGCTGCGTCACGTCCAGCAGATGGATGCCGAAGACGAGGCCGCGCTGCTCCTCGACCTGCTTTCGACAGGCACGCACGACGAGGTCTACAACCGATCGCTGGCGGCCGCGTCCGAGCTGGTCGAAAAGTTCTGAGGACTACAGCAGAGCCTGGATCTCCGCACATAGACCGTTTAGGGCCCGCCGGTATTTATCCAGCCTGGGCTGCCTGGTGGAGCCGGGTTGGAACTCGAATTGGTAGTGCGAGCCGGCAGTCCGCGCGAGCTGCAGGAGCTCCTCCGACGGGATGACAAGGCACTCTTCGTGGAATCGGCGATCGTCCGGGACCCAGGCCACAACCACAAAGTAGGTCGTCGGCGCGGGCCGAAAGCTCGAGATGTAGATGTCAACCGGCCGGTTCGGGTTCACGGCGTCGACACTCACGGTCTTGATCTGCAGCCCGACAACATGTTCGCTGTCCAGCTGCCGCACCGCGAGCTCAACGGTTTCGAGGTCCGGAAACGGTCGGAATAGATTTCGATCGAGGATTCATGCTGAACGACATCGCGTATTCGGGCACGCCGTTCGCGCTCGTCAAGAGCGCCAGGCGCCGGAAGTCCGGAGTCGGGACCACCAGAAGCTTTGGGCCCACCCCGCCGTCGACGATCTCGCCGCCGACGAGCACGACGCGGTCGTCGGCGACGCTCTCCGCGGCCACGAGGAGCGGCACAGTGCCCTTCCGCAGCGACGACCGACCCTTTGCTTGCACCGGGATGTAGGCGCCGTCGGTCAGGCGATGGACAAGCGCGTCGACCCCGCGATCCAACAAGGGACGAAACACGTGAAGCTGGCCTCGCGACTGCTCAGCCAGCAGAGCCCAAACCCGATCCTCGAAGACCTGGCCTGAAGCGCCGGCCTCGTCGCGCGTCCAGGGTCCCACCATGACGGGCTAGGGTAGGGTGAGCGTGTCGATTTGAGCGAATTCGTTGTTCTTGCGACCGCGGAGGAGGTGGCCGAGGCCGCCGCCGCGGAGATCGCCGAGGCACTTCGCGGAGCCGGAGGCTCGCTGGTGCTGACGGGCGGCACCTCGCCGATACGGACCTACGAGCTGCTGACCGAGCTCGAGGTGCCGTGGGGTCGGGTGTCGGTGCTTTTCGGCGACGAGCGCTGCGTGCCCCCGCTCGACCCTGAGAGCAACTACCGTGTGGCCAGGGAGAGTCTTCTCGACCGGGTCAACCCGGCGACCGTCTATCGCATCCCGGCCGAGCTAGGCCCCGACGAGGGCGCAGACCTGTACGCGGAGGTCGTCGCGAACGTGGCGCCGTTCGACTTCGTGCTGCTGGGAGTGGGGGAGGACGGACACGTCAACTCGTTGTTTCCCGGCCACAAGGCGCTTCAGTCTGAAGGCCTAACCGCCGGCATCCACGACTCGCCCAAGCCGCCGCGACAGCGCGTGACGATGACGCTCGAGGCGGTCCGCGACGCGCGCCGCGTTCTGATCATCGCGACCGGTGCGGGCAAGGCGGAGGCCGTTGCGAAGGCGAGGCGCGGCGAGACGCCATCCGGGATGATTGCCAACGCACGATGGCTGATCGACCGAGCTGCAGCAGGAAAGTAGCTTCCCCTCTCCCCCCAGGGGAGAGGGTCAGGGAGAGGGGCGTGGACGATGAAAGTTGAAATAGTCCCCTCAATCCTTTCGGCCGACGTCGGCCGTCTCACCGAGCAGGTCAAAGAGGCCGAGGCCGCGGGCGCCGACCGGATCCAGGTTGACGTCATGGACGGCCACTTCGTGCCCAACCTCACGTTCGGTCCGCTTGTCGTCCAGGCGGTTCGCAAAGCGACATCGCTCCCGATCGAAGCCCACCTGATGGTCCTGCGACCCGAGCTGTTCCTCGAGGCGTTCGCAAAGGCAGGAGCAACGCTGATCGAGATACAGGTGGAGGCGACCAGTTCTCTGTACCGGACGGTGCAGACGATAAATGAGCTGGGCGCGAAGGCAGGCGTGGCCATCAATCCCGCGACGCCGGTCGAAGACCTGCGCGAGATCCTGCCGTACATCGACCTGGTCAACGTGATGACGGTCGAGCCTGGATTCGGCGGTCAGAAATTCATCCCCCACAGCCCGGACAAGATCCGCCGGCTGCGCGCGATGTCAGCGGATATCGAGATCGAGGTCGACGGAGGCATCGACGCGCGGACAGCGCCGCTGGTCGTCGCGGCAGGGGCCTCGGTGCTGGTCGCGGGCAACTCCGTCTACGGGTACAAAGGCGGGATCGCCGCCGGCATCCGGGCCATTCGCGACGCTGTTGACTGACGACCTGAAGCGCGCGGCGGCTGAGAAGGCCCTCGAGCTGGTCCATGACGGGATGCTCGTCGGCCTGGGCAGCGGATCCACGGCCCGGTTTTTCACCGAAGGCCTGGGACGCCTCGTCGCCGAGGGGATGAAGGTGCGTGGAGTGCCGACCTCGCGCGAAACCGCGGAGCTGGCGGCGGAGCTGGGCATCCCGATCGTGACCGAGCTCCTCGGCCCGATCGACCTGGCGGTCGACGGGGCGGACGAGGTCGACCCGGATTTGAACCTGATCAAGGGCCGCGGCGGCGCGCTGTTCAGGGAAAAGCTGGTGGCCGCGGCGTCGAAGCGCTTTGTCGTCGTGATCGATGAGTCAAAGCTGGTCAAGCAGCTCGGCGTCGGGGTGCTTCCGGTCGAGGTGCTGCCGTTCCTGTGGCGCACGACGGCCGAGCGGCTGGCGGAGCTGGGGGTCAGCCTGGTCGTGCGAGGTGGGGAGGAGACGCCCTACATCACGGACAACGGCAACCTGATCCTGGACCTGACGGTGGGGGGCGGCATCGCCAAGTCGGCGGATTTCGGTTTCGAGCTCAAAAAGGTGACAGGGGTGGTCGAGCATGGGCTGTTCGTGGCGATGACCGACACGGTGATAGTCGCGGGACCAGAAGGCCCCAAAGCGATCGGCCGCTCTTCCCAGCCTGCGGGGAAGTACCCGGCGAAGCCGGGGGATGGGGCAGGGAGGTAATCGCTCCGCCGGCTGACCACATCGGCCCAGCCCCTCCGGCGCTGCGCGCCACCTCCCCATGCATGGGGAGGAGCATTTGCCGTTGTTGGCACAATGGGTCTCTCCGGACGGGTCGCCTAGCTCGGTCGAGGGCGCGGCACTGGAAATGCCGTAGGCCCGCAAGGGCCTCGTGGGTTCGAATCCCACCCCGTCCGCCAAATCGCAACGTCCTATGGACGGCCAACGCTCAGTGTGTTTGAATCGGGTTGACTTTTCGTCGGGCCCAGGTCGGAGGTGGTGGTTTATGGCTTCCTTCTATCGCAGGCTGGTCGGCATCTTTGGCGCAGCTTCCCTCGTCGCGGTGTTCATGGCCATCGGAGTGATCAGCGTCGCCGCGGACGAGAAGGGCGCGACATGCTCGAACGGATCAGTGGCTCCGGGCCACTACGACTCGCTGACGATCACCGGTTTCTGCAACGTCGACAGCGGCAACGTCACGGTCAATCACAACCTGACGATCGCCCCGGGAGGAGGCTTGAACGCAGCCTTCTCAGGTTCGGATTTGACGGTTGGACACGATTTGCTGCTCCAGTCCGGAGGCTTGTTGGTTCTGGGCTGCGAGCCATTTGCGTTTCCGTGCTTTAACGACCCAAACGGCCAGAACGGCGGCACACCTGGAATGCAGACCAGCCATAGCGTGGGCCACGACTTCGTCTCCGTCGGCGGCACACTGGTGCTGCTGCACCACAGCACGATTGGAGGCGAGGTGTCTCAAACCGGTGGCGGTGGCGGCCTCCCCTGCCGTGAGCTGTTTCCAAATGGCCCGCCCCCGTACACGACGTACGAGGACAACACCATTCACGGCGATGTGACAATCACAGGCCTCCACACGTGCTGGGCGGGCTTCTTCCGCAACACCGTCCATGGCGACGTGAACTGGAACAACAACCAGACCTGGGATGGGACGCCAGAGCCGCCCGGCGACCCAGCCGTAAACGGCGATGAGGACGGAAACGAGATCACGACAAACACCATCCATGGCAATCTCAACTGCTTCAACAACATGCCGGCGATTCAGTTCGGCGACTCCGGTGGAATTCCAAACACCGTATCTGGAAAGACCAGGGGGCAGTGCCTGGCGGTCGTTTAGGTCTGGCTTCGTAAAGAGGGCCCGAGCGCCGGGCCCTCTCCCACGGGCATGAACTCGCCACTCTGAAGGCTGGTCGCGATGTCCTTTACGTGAAGAGGCTCACCAGAGTGTGCCGTGGAGTCAGATTCGCAACTAGTTGATTGGTAAGACGCACCTACGATAGGGACGCTCATGCAGCGCATCGATCCACCTCAGTTGACCGGTCAGCTGTCGCCCGATGGCATGTGGCGATGGGACGGCACGCGCTGGCAGCCCGAGCCCTCGGTCTTTTCTCCGACGGCTCCGCCTCGAACCTCAAAGCGATCCTGGCTCGCCACCACAGGCGGCATCGCCGCGCTCATCGCGATCCCCTTCATCGTGGCCGGCTCCACGTTGCCCTTCGTCTACTACACCGACACCTCGAACGGTCCGGCCTCTTCCTCGATCTTCAATCTCGGCTATACCGGGGGCCTGTTCTTCGCCCTCGAACCGATAGCCGTCATGGTCTGCGCTCTCGTCACCGGCATCTTCCTCATCGCCTGGCAGAACCGGACCGTCCGCGCGGTGGGCACCGGTGTTCTGCTCGCCTTCGGGCTGCAGACCGTCGCGCTGTTCATCGGCTATATCGGCGGGGAGGCGCCCTACGGCCGGGTCGGCCCCGGCGGGCCGGTCGGCATCCTGGGTGGCATGGTCCTCCTGGCGGGCGGCAGCCTGGCCGCCGGCAGCCTGTTCGGGCGCCAGGCACCGGGCTCGGAGCAAACAGCCTCCTGACGCCCGGACCCTTGTAGCACCCGATTCCGCATCTCTGACGCCAGCCATGCGTGTCGAGGCCCCGCCAGGCGCACGCCACGGATAGTCCGGACGAAGCAGCACGAAGTCCAAAGCCAACTCCGGATAGTCCGGACTATCCGGGATTTGACGCCAGGCGTGCGGAATCAGGATCACCACCTGCAACCAGCAGCCGGTTTCCGGCATCTCACAAGCAGCAAGATGTCTGCCGCAGTGATGGAGCAACCGGCCCAGACCCTGGCGCGCGCCGCTCAGGGTGACCAGGATTCGTTCTCTGAGCTGATCGAGCCGCTGCTCGATCCCGCCTACCGGCTGGCCGCCGTCATGCTGGCCGACCGCGGCGCGGCCGAGGACGCCGTCCAGGAGGCCTCGGTCAAGGCCTGGCGGAAGCTCCGCCAGCTGCGCGGTGACGCGACGTCGCTCCGCCCGTGGTTTCTCTCGATCGTCGCCAACGAGTGCCGCATGGCGCGGCGGACGCGGTGGTGGTCGGTGATCAAGGTCGCCGACGTCGATGCGCAAGACAGGGCGCAGCCCGAGTCCTACTCGGACCTGCATCGAGCCCTGCTGCGCCTTTCACCGGATGACCGGTTGCCGCTGGTCCTCCATTTCTATCTCGACCTTCCGCTCGACGAAGTCGCGAGGGCGCTCCGCGTCTCGCCCTCTGCCGCCAAGTCGCGCATCTACCGCTCCGCCAAGCGGCTGCGAGCCGACCTGACCATGGACGAGGTGTTCTGAGATGAGCAACGAGAATTTCCGCCGCGAGCTGAACCGGGCCTTCGACGGCATGGCCGGCCAGCCCAGTCCGACCCTGTCCGGCCGCATCCGTTCCGCCATCGCGCGGCCGACCGCGGCCCGGAGCTACTACTGGATCGCCGCCGCCGCAGCGTGCGTCATCGCGGCGCTGATCGTCGGCGTGCTGTTCGTCGCCAACCCGCTGCACCGGCCGACCTCGAACGTTGGCGTGCCGTTGCCAAGCCCGAGCGCGTCTCCGTCGGCATCGCCAAGCCCATCGCCCTCCCCGTCGCCGAGTCCCAGCCCATCAGCGTCGCCGACGCCATCGACCGCAGCTTTCCAATGCGCGACGACCTATGGCCCCGTCACCCAGAGCGGCCCGGTGACGGCCTACGTCAGCAACGTTGCAACCGGGGCTCACGCCGGCTATGACCGGATCACGATCACCTTCGGCAACGGCGCGCCCACGAGCGTCGAGGTACAGACGCAGAACAACGCGACCTTCACCAAGGACCCGAGCGGACAGTCCGTCACGTTGGCCGGCGACCACGGCCTCCTCGTGACCATCCGCGGCGCCGACGCGCACACGACCTACAGCGGCTCGACCGACTTCAAGACCGGCTACACCAAATTGCTGGAGGCACAGCAGGTGCAGGACTACGAAGGCGTCGTGCAGTGGGGAATCGGGCTGTCCGGGAGCACCTGCTACCGGGTGTACCTGCTGAAGGGTCCCGACCGAGTGGTGATCGACGCGCAGACAGGAACCTGATAACTACATCAGCGGGTGGCGTAGCGATAGTTGGCGCTGGCGGTCATGGTGATACTTCGGGTCGGACTCTTTGCCGAACAGACTCGCGTACGGCGACAGACGCAGCCCGAACAGCTTTCCGATTGCTCTCACTCCGTCCAGCCACGTCAGCTTCTTGCCTTCGGCGCGGCTTCGGGCGTAGTACCGGATCGGCACCTCGTGGATGCGGTAGCCGAGTCGTAGGACTCGGGCCGTTATGTCCGGCTCGATGTCGAACCGGTTGCCCTGAAGGTTGAGGCGGCGCCACAAGTCGGCGCGCAAGGCTTTGTATCCGCTCTCCAGGTCCGAGATGTAGCAGTCGAACAGAACGTTGGCGGCAAACGTCACCGCCCAGTTGCCCATGACGAACCAGAAGCTGAACGCGGTCTGGCCGGCGAACCCGCGCACTCCGTAGACGACGTCGGCTCGGCCTTCGACGAGCGGCTGCAGAAGGGTGGGGTAGTCGCGCGGGTCGTACTCGAGGTCCGCGTCCTGGACGACCGCGAAAGGCATGCGGACCTCGGAGATCGCCCGGCGCAGCGCGGCACCCTTGCCTTGATTCGCCTCCATCCGGAATGGGCGCACCCGAGGGTCGCGTTCGGCGCAGCGACTCAGGATGGACCAGGTGCCGTCGGTCGACCCATCGTCGACGGCGACCACCTCGCCGACCTCCGGCCGCTCCAGGACGTGCTTCAGGATGACCTCGAGGGTTCGTTCCTCGTTGAAGGCCGGAATCATGACCGAGAGAATCCGGTTCAGGGACGGTGCTGCCGCCATCGAGTGCACAACTTTAATCGCGGGGTACAGTTTCCGTACACCGCCTAGGCGAAGGAGAGGAGCATGGCAACGCGAGCGTTCGACCCCGAAGAGACCACGCAGTGGGAGCAGGTCCGCCCGCGCAAGATCGCACCGGACCAGTGGCAGAAGTTCGAGGGCTACGCGTCTGAGATCTTCCAGGCGTTCGGCATGAAGCTCGACACGCCTGGCACGCGCGAAACTCCCAGCCGGTACCTGCGCGCCCTGTATGAGGCGACCTCAGGCTATGAGGGCGACCCCAAGCTCCTCACCGCGTTTCCCACGGAATGCCATGGTGGTCCTGACTGCACGATCAGCCAGGTCATCGAGGGACCGATCGAGTTCTATTCGCTCTGCGAGCATCATGCGCTGCCGTTTTACGGCCACGCGTACATCGGCTACATCGCGCACGAGGAGATCATCGGCATCTCCAAGCTGACCCGCCTGGTCCGTGTCTTCGCGCGCCGCTTCACGGTGCAGGAGCGGGTCGGGGTCGAGATCGCCGATGAACTGGTCCGCGTGCTCAAGCCCCACGGCGTCGCCGTACACCTCAGCGCGATGCACCTGTGCACGCAGATGCGCGGCGTTCGGGAGAGCCACTCGCGCACGTGGACTTCGTTCTGGCGCGGCAACTACGAGACCGACCCGCAGCTGCGAACCGAGTTCCTTTCGATCGCGGGCCAGCGGTCGGACCACTGATCGAACCGTTCGACGTCCTCTACGAGGCGGAGCTGCCCCGTTACGAGATGCCGGCGGACCTCGAGCGCATCTACGGCCGTCTGGGATTTGGTGACCGAGTCGTCTACTCGAACTTCGTCGCATCGCTTGACGGCGTCGTGACACTTGGCGACAGGCCTTCGGCGGGGTCGGTGATCAGCGGTCGCAACCAGGCCGATCGATTCCTGATGGGCCTGCTGCGCGCATGCGCTGACGCCGTGCTGCTCGGCGCCGGAACGCTGCGCGCAACGCCGGGTCATCGCTGGACGCCCGAGCATATCTATCCCGACGCCGCGGCCGGTTTCGCCGGGCTGCGCAAGAAGCTTGGACGCAAGCCGCAGCCCCGCCTCGTGGTGTTCACGCGATCCGGAGACATCGCGTTGGACCACCCGGCCGTGGTGGCGGGCGCGACGGTCGTGACGAGTGAGGCCGGTGCCAGGACGCTCGGCGGCCGGCTGCCCGATTCGTGCGACGTCATTCGGGCGGATGACGTGACGCGCGCTGTAGGCGAGCTGCGCTTGCGGGGATACGAAGTGCTGCTGACTGAAGGCGGCCCGCACCTGTTGGGCGAGCTGGTTCAGGCCGGCCTGCTCGACGAGGCGTTCCTCACCATCTCGCCCGTGATCGCGGGGCGGGATGTCGACGCACGCCTGGGCATGGTCGCCAGTGTCGAGTTTTTACCCGACCGCCAGCTCTGGAGCAGGCTCCTCAGCGCACGCCGCCACGAAGATTTTCTGTTCCTGCGCTACGGGCTGGGGAAGAGCTAGCAGGTACTCCCGCCAACCAGCAGCGGCGCCGAGGCCGCGACCGCCGGCGACGATGCGACCGCGACGACCGCACCCGACTTCACGCCGCTGGGAATGCTCACCGGCCAGTGGTCGGTCGGGATCTCGACGATGTAGCCGGTCGAGGGCGTCGTCGCGCTCGGGCCCGGCAGGTCGGTCGTCTGCCCCGTGCAGCGGTCGAAGAATTTGATCGTGTAAGCGACGTTGACCGACTTTTGAACCGCGGTGAAGTACACCGCGACCTCGAGCCTGCACGAGTTCACCTCGCAAGCTGTTGCCGTTTCAGCTGAGGATCCGGGGATGTCGCAGGGCGAGGCGACCGTGCAGATCTGCACCTTGCTGATCGGCGCCGCGCTCGCCGCCCCAAAGCTCGGCACGGCCTGGGGGCCGCCGGTCGCGGTGGGGCTCGGCGTCGCGTGAGGCGAGGTCGTCGCGTGAGGCGAGGTCGTCGCATGCGGCGAGGGCGTGGCGTGGACCTGGCCTACCACCGTCGGACTGCTCCGGTGCGACAGCACGTACACCCCGACGATCCCGAGCAGGAGGACGATGACGACCGCGACCGCCGCCGGGACGAGCCACGGCGGGCGCTCAGCAAGCAGGCCGCCACCTGAGGGCGGACGTGGGACGCCCGGCCGGCGGACCGGCGCCGGCGCCGCTGCTGCGGCCGCGGGGCGCCAGGGCGGCGGAGCCGGCGCGACAGGCACAGGTGCGGCCGGTGGGGCCACCTCGGCGACGGCCGCGCCGGCGCCCAGCGGTTCGGCGGGCACGGTCTCTCCAGGCTTCCAGACCGGCGAGTCGACCGGGGTCCAGGTGGACTGCCTTGGGGGCTCCACGGGAGCGGCCGGCTCGGCCGGAGCGGACGCGGCGGGCGGGGAGGTGGCGAAGCTCGGGGCGGGAGCCACCGGGGCGGGTGGAGGAGGCTCGAACATCGGAGCTTGCTTGACCGGCTCGGGCTGCCAGCGCGGGGTCTCGACCGGGGCCGGCGCCGGAGGGTTGGTTGCGGCTGCGGGCGGCGGGTCGTCCCAGGTTGGCACGGGCGGCGTGCTGGGCACCGGTGCCGCCGGGGCTGGCGCCGAGACCGCGGGCGCGGGCGGGAAGGTGATGGCCGGCATGGCTGGATACGTCTGCAGCGGCCGGTCCGGCGCGTCGTACGAGACGGGCGCGCGCGCCGGGGTCTCTTCCCGGCGGGGCGGCGCGATGTAGGGCGCGGGGGCGGGCACCGCTGCAACGGGCTGGCGTGGGGTCGGGGGGACCGTGCCGGCCGGGAGGAACGGCGTGATCGCCGGAATCTCGCGGCCGCCCGCGCGAGTGGCGAGCTCTGATTGGGCGGCCATCTCGCGGTCCGGGGAGAGGAGGGCGGCCGCCATCTCGCGCAGGGCTCCCTGCGCGCGGTCGGCGGACGGACCCATCGCGCCGCTGGCCATGGAGCGCATGGTCACGACCAGGCCGGGCGGGATGTTGGCGGGAGCGGGCGCGCCCGCGGGGTCGACTCCAAACGCGGCGCAGACGGCCATGCCGCTCGAGCGCACGTCGGCGCGAAGGTCGCTCTGAGACGGCGCTCCGCGCACGGCCGCGGCGGGGTGACCGGCCAGGCGGACCTCGCCGTTCGAGGTCACGCGGACGGCGGTCGCGCCGAAGCCTCCCATGGCGATGCCGGCCTCGTGGAGCGCAGCCACACCCGAGAGCACGGCCGCGCCGAGATGGGCGGCGGCCGGAGGGGTAAGCGGTCCCCGAGACAGGATCGAACCCAGGGGAGTGCCCTCGTTGGGCTCGACGGCGATCCAGACCCCGTTGGGGTCGGTGCCCCAGGCCAGGACGGGCGAGAGGGCGGGGTGGCGGTGGTCGAAGAGGCGCTGGAGACGCGGCACGGCAGCCGTCGCCTCGGCCGGCGGAATGGGGATTTCGTGCACGACGGCGGGCTTTCCGGACTTCAGGACGGCCTTCCAGCCCTGGCCCCCGCCAGGTGCAACGAGTTCGATCAGCTTGGGCTTCGGCTCAGATTCGGGCATTTAACGCTGCATGGTACCCTTGCGGCACGTGGCGTACGTCATCGTCCAGCCCTGCATAGACGTAAAAGATGCCTCATGCGTCGAGGTCTGCCCGGTCGATTGCATCCACACAGACGATGCCGCGAACATGTACTACATCGACCCCGACGAGTGCATTGACTGCGGTGCTTGCGTCGATCCGTGTCCGGTCGACGCCATCTTTCCCGAGGATGAAGTGCCTGAGCAGTGGCGCAACTTCATCCAGATCAACGCCGACTACTTCAAAAACCGGTAGTCGCGTCTTCACGCCCAGTTCAACGGATTGAGTAGGCATGCCGT
The DNA here is from genome assembly GCA_005880795.1 of Chloroflexota bacterium. GTDB lineage: Bacteria > Chloroflexota > Dormibacteria > Dormibacterales > Dormibacteraceae > 40CM-4-65-16. Next base: position 16,564 of record VBGP01000017.1, read on the forward strand.
AACGCTGATCCCGGGGGACGGCGTCGGCCCCGAGATCTGCGACGCCTCCGTCCGCGTGCTCGAGGCCACCGGCGTCGAGTTCACATGGGACGTCCAGCAGGCCGGCGAGGCCGCGATCCCTGAGTTCGGGACTCCGCTCCCGGAACACGTCCTCGAATCGGTCCGCAAGAACAAGGTTGCGCTGAAAGGGCCGATCACGACCCCGGTCGGCAGCGGCTTTCGCAGCGTCAACGTCGCCTTGCGCCAGTCGCTCGACCTCTACGCGCTCGTGCGGCCGGTCAAGGCCTACAAGGGCGCGCGCAACCTTCGCGACGACCTGGACTTCATCATCGTGCGCGAGAACACCGAGGACATCTATGCCGGCCTCGAGTTCGAGCAGGGCACGCCCGACGCGGCTCACCTGATCGATGAGATTTCAGGTTTGCTTAAGAAAAAGATTCGCCCCGACAGCGGGCTTTCGATCAAGCCGATCTCCATCAGCGGCACGGAGCGAATCGTGCAGTTCGCCTTCGACTACTCGCGCCGGAACAATCGACACAAGGTGACGGCCGTGCACAAGGCGAACATCATGAAGCACACCGACGGCCTGTTCCTCGCGGTCGCGCGCCAGGTCGCGGCTCGCAACAAGGACATCGAGTTCGAGGACCGGATCGTCGACAACATGTGCATGCAGCTCGTCCTCCGCCCCAAGGAGTACGACGTGCTGTGCTGCCCGAATCTCTACGGCGACATCATCTCGGACCTCGGCGCGGGGATGATCGGCGGCCTGGGCCTGGCGCCGGGCGCCAACATCGGCACGAACGGCGCTGTTTTCGAGGCCACCCACGGCAGCGCGCCGAAATACGCCGGCCAGAACAAGGTGAACCCGATGGCCGTGATGCTGTCGGGCGTGCTGATGCTGCGCTACCTGGAGGAGACGGCGGCCGCGGACGCGATGGAGAAGGCCATCGCGAACGTGATCGCGCTGGGTGAGAACGTGACCTATGACCTCAAGGAGAAGCGCGACGACCCCACGGCGGTGGGCACGAGCCAGGTCGCGGACGCGGTGATCGCGCAGCTCAAAGCCGGAGCTTGAGGGCCGAGACCCCAGAGCTTCTCCGCCTGCGCCGCCTCTGGAACGAGCACGTCCACACGCCGTCTCCGGTGGGGGGTGCGGACCCGCGCGAGCAGGAGGTGGCGCTCTACGCCTCGTGGATCGGAAGCGTGGTCGAGGTCGTGCTGGCGCGCGGCTCAATCGACCCCAACCTGGTCAAGATGCTTGAAACCCGGCGGGCCGAAGGCAACCAGAGGGTTTTTCGGGCGGCGGGCGAGCTCGGAGAGTCGGTGCGCTCCTACGTGGCGCGCCTGATCGCGATCGAGGAACTGCTGGCACAATTGCCCATCACATGAGGCGGCTGGTCGTGGCCCTGGTTTTTCTCGCCGCCTGCAACAACGCGACCACGCCCGTGTCGACCAGCACCGTGGCCTCGAGCTCCCGCGCGCTCGTCGCCGCGCCAGACCTCATCGACCAGCCATCGTTCTCGGACCGCACCGGCCGCCTGCCGGCACTCAGCCTCCAGAACCTGTTTCACCCGACCTACTTCGTGCCCAACGATCCGAGCCGCATCCGCACGTTGCTCGTGACGGGTGACGTGATTCCCGCTCGCGGTGTCGACTACTTCGCGACGACGCGCCACGATTTCCTGTGGCCTTTCCGCCCGACCGCCGCGTACACGAAGAACGCCGACATCACTTACATCAACCTTGAGTCGCCGCTGTTCGCCGGGTGCGCGGTGGACCCCGGGCCGAGCTTCACGTTTTGCGGCGACGCGCGGTTCGTTGACGGGTTGACGTTGATGGGCGCGAAAGTTGTGAACCTCGCCAACAACCACCTGTCGAACTACGGGGCGCAGGGGATCACGCTCACCGACCAGCTCCTGCATCAGCACGGCATGTTGACCTCGGGGCTGGGTCCGGTGGCGGTGTACGACGTGCGCGGCGTGAAGTTCGGTTTCATCGGGTTCAACGGCGTCGGCCGGGCGATCGACACCGCTGCGCTCAAGGCAAGCATCGCCTTCGCGCGCCAGCAGGCAGACATCGTGGTCGTGCAGTTCCACTGGGGCAAGGAGTACGAGCGCCAGCCGATGGCCGACCGCGGAGTTCCGACGCCGGACGACCCCGTCGCGATCGGCCACGACGCGATCGACTGGGGAGCGGACATCGTCATCGGCAACCACCCGCACTGGTACCAGGGGATCGAGATCTACAAAGGCAAGCTCATCACCTACGCCCACGGCAACTACGTGTTCGACCAGATGTGGTCCGAGGAGACGCGCGAAGGCGTGATCGGGACGTACACCTTCTATGGCACCCAGCTGGTTTCGGCGACGTGGAAGGCGTATCGGATCTACGACTACGGGCAGCCCGTTTTCATGAACGCCCAGGACTCGCACACGGCGCTGCAGACGATGGAGGCCGCCAGCGACCAGCTCGCGTCGCGCCTCCACGAACCGACCACATCACAGGTCCCCGCGATGCCGCCGCCACCGGCATACGCGCCGGAGCACGCCCCTACTTAATCTCGTGGGTCGGATAGTCCGGACGAAGCCGCATCGGCGGCAGGTCCAATCCCGGATAGTCCGGACTATCCGGCCTTGACGCGGATGGTCCGCTAGAATCCCCGACAACCTAACCAGGGGGTTCCCACCGTCCCAGCACACGTCCCACCAAGAGGAATCTCTCGCACACGCGCCCGGCACCGAAGCCGGCGCGAGCGACTTACCTTCTTTGTCTCGGTCGGTGTGATCGTGGCCGCGATCGCGACCACCGTGTACGTGGCGCGGACGCGCACCACGCCGTTCCAGTTCAACCTCCAGGCAGTCACCGCCCCCGCGCCCAAGACCTTCGATCATTTCGATTTCTCGAACTACTGGCTCGCGACGCATGGGCAGCCGAACCTTGTGATCCACGGACAGGCCGCATACCTGGTCGATCTCGATGCCCGGCAAGTGCTGTGGGCGCGCGACTCCGAGACTTCGCGCGCGCCGGCGAGCCTGACCAAGCTGATCACCGCGATGGTGGCGGTGGATGACGCCGGGTCGCTCGACCACGTCGTCGAGGTGACAACCGAGGCGACGAAGGTGGTCCCCAGCGTCATGGGCCTCACCGCGGGAGAGCGCCTCACGCTACGCAACCTGCTGTTCGGACTGTTCCTCGACTCGGGCAACGATGCAGCGGAGGCGCTGGCCACGGGCATCGTGCCGCGCGACCGGTTCATCCGGCAGATGAACCAGAAGGCGAAGAGCATCGGCCTGACCGCGAGCCATTTCGTCACACCAAGCGGCCTCGACGCCCCCGGCCACGGGATGTCCGCGCACGACCTTGCCCACACGGCGGCGTACCTCGACACTTACTACCCGGACCTCGCCGCGATCGCCGGCACCAAGGACATCGCCATCACGGCCACGGCGACCCACAAGGCCTTCTATCCGCACAACCTGAATCGCCTGCTCTGGACGTATCCAGGCGCGACCGGGCTGAAGACCGGCCTCACCGACAGCGCAGGAGGCTGCATGCTCGCCACAGCGACGCGCGATGGCCGGCATCTGATCGCGGTCGTGCTCAACGCGACCCTCCACTCGACCGACGACGCGATCACGCTGCTGAACTACGGTTTCAGCCTCCACTCGGTCTCGGCCTTCGGGCCCTGGGTAACCTCACCCAACTAGACTTCCGGTTCGTGGGTCGTTTGAGAGGGCTGGCCGCCCTCGAGGTGCTCGACTCGCGGGGCAACCCGACGGTTGCCGTCACCGCGTACACGGAGAGAGGCAGTGGGCGCGCCATCGTGCCATCGGGCGCATCGACCGGCGTCCATGAGGCAGTCGAGCTGCGCGATGGCGACCCGAAGCGCTACGGCGGCAAGGGCGTCACCAAAGCGGTGCGCAATGTCGAGGGCGAGATCGCGCGGAGGCTGCGGGATTTCGACGTCGACGACCAGAAGGGGATCGATCAGGCGCTGATCGAGCTCGACGGCACGCCGAACAAGTCCAGGCTCGGCGCGAATGCGATCCTCGGCGTTTCCCTGGCGGTGGCGCACGCGGCCGCGCAGGCGAGGGGCGTTCCGCTTTACCGACACCTCGGCGGCGACGACGCATCGCTGCTTCCGCTGCCGATGGCCAACATCCTCAACGGCGGTGCGCACGCCGATACGTCAGTCGACCTGCAGGAGTTCATGGTTTGCGCCGTCGGCGCGTCCCGCTTTGCGGAGGCGATGCGCGCGACAGCGGAGGTTTACCACGCGCTCAAGGGTGTGCTCAAGGCGCAGGGGCTGGCGACGGGAGTGGGGGATGAGGGCGGTTTCGCACCCGACCTGCGCTCCAACGAGGACGCGCTGAAGCTGATCGTCGAGGCGATCAAGAAGGCGGGCTACGAGCCGGGCAAAGACGTCGCGATCGCACTCGACCCCGCGGCGAGTGAGTTTTACAAGGACGGCAAGTACAACCTCAAAGGCGAGGGCCGCTCGCTGGATGCCGCCGCGCTCGTCGACCTGTACCGCGAATGGAGCGGTCGGTATCCGATCGTGTCCATCGAGGACGGGATGGCCGAGGACGACTGGGACGGATGGAAACATCTGACCGTCGCGATCGGCGGCAAGGTGCAGCTGGTCGGCGACGACCTGTTCGTGACCAACGTCGCGCGCCTGAAGCAGGGCATTGAGCGGCGGGTCGCGAACTCGATCCTCATCAAGGTCAACCAGATCGGAACCCTCACCGAGACTCTGGATGCGATCGAGCTCGCGCGCAAGGCGGGTTACAGCGCGGTCATCTCACACCGCTCCGGCGAGACCGAGGACACGACGATCGCGGACCTTGTCGTGGCGACCGGCGCGGGCATGATCAAGACCGGCGCGCCCGCGCGCTCAGAGCGCGTCGCCAAGTACAACCGCCTGCTGCAGATCGAAGGAGAGCTCGGCGAGGCGGCGGTCTACGCGGGCCGATCGCGCCTGAAGTGACACCGGCCGCTAACTGGTGAAACCGGCTTCTCGGGCTGTGCACGCGGGCCGCGACCTGGGGGCTCGGAGCCCGCTTGCCCCAGACCTCAGCACCGCCGCGGTGCACGTGTTCACCGACCTCGACGATTACGACGCCGTCGCGCGCGGTGAGCGGCCCGGCCACTACTACGGCCGCAACTCGAACAGCAACCGGGAGATGCTCGAGCGCGCGGTCGCCGAGCTGGAGGGGGCGGAGGCAGGCGTTGCTACCGCGTCCGGCATGGCGGCGCTGCATGGTGCGATCCTCGCCCTCGTCCCGAAACCGGCGACCATCGTCGCGACGCGCGAGCTCTACGGCGGCACCGCAGCGCTTCTGCGCCAGGACCTCGAGCCCGCGGGATATGAGGCCCAGTTCGTCGACCTGACCGACCTGGATGCTGTCCGGCGGGCGATTCCTGGCGCCGGGCTTGTCATCGCCGAGACCATCACCAACCCACTCTGTGGCGTGCCGGACCTGGAAGCGATCGCGGCGATCGCCCGCGAGCGTGGGGTGCCGTTTCTCGTCGACAACACATTCGCGTCGCCGCTGCTGTGCCGGCCACTCGAGCTGGGCGCGACGGTGGTCATGCACAGCGCGACCAAGTACATCGGTGGGCATTCCGACCTGGTCGCCGGCGTGATCGTGGGCGACGCCGACACGATGGGGCGGGCGCGAGCTCGCACGGCGCGCACCGGTACGCCGCTTGGTCCTTTCGATTCGTGGCTCTCCCTGCGCGGTCTGCGCACGCTCGACGTCCGGATGCGGCGCCACAGCGAGAACTCCCTGGCCCTGGCGCGAGCCATGCGATCGATGCCGGGGGTCGCGCGCGTCCACCATCCTTTAATGGACGATTCGCCGTCCTACCACGTGGCGCATCGACTGCTGCCGCACGGGTCGGGGGGAATGATGGCTTTCGACCTCGAGGGCGGGCGCGCCGCGGTGCAGCGGATGATCAAGCGCTTTTCGCTGGTGACGTTCGCGGCGAGCCTGGGCGGCGTCGAGACGACGATCAGCTACCCGGAGATCACTTCACACCGCTCGATGAGCCCTGCGGAGCGGGCCGAGCTGGGCGTCGGTGCCGGGACGGTTCGCGTCTCGGTGGGGATCGAGGACGCGGCCGACATCGTGGCCGACTTCATGCACGCGCTCTCCAGCTGACGAGGTTGGCCGCTTCGACCCTGCTGCAGCTGCTCGAGGTCGCTCTGTTCGGTGCGATCCTTCTCCTCGGCGTCCTGACGCGCTCAGGGCCCGTCGCGCTCCTCGGGGGAGGGTTCCTGGTGGGGATCGCGGTCCTGAACATCCTGGCCCCGGAGGGCGGATCGATCTATCGCCGATCGTGGATCGGATACACCCTCGCCGGGCTGTTCGTGCTTGGCGGTGTCGTCCTTTATCACTTCGCCGGCTGAGTCCCCGAATAAGCTCGCAATGCCGGATAGTCCGGACTATCCAATATTTCCGCGGGCAAAACGGCCCGATTGTCCGGACTAACCGGGGTTGTGCCCGGACGCGGGCTCCGCCACCACTTCCCCATGAATGGCTCTGTTCCTATTCTTTCTAGCGATGGCACGTGGCGTTGGCGTTCCTGGGATCACCCGGCTTGTCGGCAACACGCCGCTGCTTCGGGTTCGGCTGTTCGATCGCGAGTTTCCGCAGGTCGAGGTTTACGCCAAGGCCGAATGGTTCAACCCCGGCGGCTCGGTCAAGGACCGCGCGGCGCTGTCGATGATCGAGGACGGCGAGCGGCGAAAAGCGCTGACCCGCGACAGGACCATCATCGATTCGACCTCAGGCAACACCGGCATCGCCTACGCGCTGATCGGTTCGGCTAAGGGCTACCGCGTGAGGCTCGTGATGCCCGGCAACGTGAGCGCCGAGCGCAAGGCTCTCGTGACCGCTTACGGCGCGGAGATCGTGTACAGCGACGCGGGCGAAGGTTCCGACGGCGCCATCCGGATGGTGCGCGACATCGTGGCCGCGAACCCCGACGAATACTTCTACCCCGACCAGTACTCGAATCCCGCGAATCCCCGCGCGCATTACGAGGGCACCGCGGTGGAGATCCTGGAGCAGACGAACGGCCGCATCACACACTTTGTGGCCGGGCTCGGTACCACCGGAACGTTCGTTGGCACATCGCGGCGGCTGAAGGAGCACGACGCATCCATCAGGACAATTGCCGTTGAGCCGGAGGATTCGTTCCACGGCCTCGAAGGGCTCAAGCACCTGCCCACGGCGATCGTGCCGAAGATCTGGGACGAATCGCTCGCCGACGAGGTCTGGGGTTGCCCGACCGAGCCGGCCTATGACCTCGCGCGCGCGGTGGCGGGCACGGAGGGCTTGCTCGTCGGACATTCCAGCGGCGCCGCGCTGTGGGCGGTGCGCAAGCTGGCGGAGACGATTCGCGAGGGCGTGGTCGTGACGGTGTTTCCCGACTCGGGGGACCGGTACCTATCCACTGGGCTTTACGGTGGAAGGAGATGAACGGATCCCCCCATCCGGCCCGGCCGCAATGCGGCGGGGCCACCTTCCCCAGCGAGTGGGGAAGGGGAGCGGGGAGGTGAAAATCAATCGCATCTCGATGGAGGCCATTCGGGCGCATGGGGCTGAGGGGTATCCGCATGAGATCTGCGGCATCATGGTCGGGCCTCGCGGGGACCGCACCGTGACCGAGGTGAAACGCGCGCGAAACATCGTGGTCGATCGTGCCCGCGACCGCTACGAGATCGATCCTCGGGACCACATCCGGATCCAGCGCGAGGCCGACGCCGCGGGCCTCGATATTGTCGGCTACTACCACAGCCATCCCGACCACCCGGCGCAGGCGTCGCGATTCGACACCGAGCGCGCGTGGGCGGGCTACGTCTACCTGATCGTGGCCGTTCATGAGGGGAAGGCGGTGGACGCGAACGCGTTCGTCGCGGACAGCGATGGGGGACCTTTTCAAACTGAGCCGCTGGAGCTGATCTGACCGCTCCCGCCGCGGCGCCGCCCCCGCTGAGGTGGCTGAATCGAAACGTCCTCGGCATCGGTCTCGCCGACCTTGCCGCCGACGCCAACTACGAGATGGTCTTCGCCGTCCTGCCCCTTTTCATCACGGTCGGCCTCGGGGCGCCCGCATTCGCGGTGGGCTTGATCGAAGGAGTTGGCGACGGCTCATCGGCCGTGGTCAAGCTTTTCAGCGGCTGGTACAGCGACCGCATCGGATGGCGGAGACAGCTTGCCGTCGGCGGCTATGGCGGCACGGTCTTCGGACTCGGCCTTCTTGTGGCGATCACGGCCTGGCCGCAGATCATCGTCGCTCGAGCCCTCGCGTGGATGGGACGAGGTCTTCGCCAGCCGATCCGCTCCGCGATGCTCGCCGGGTCGGTCGAGAAGAAAGACCTCGGCAAGGCTTTCGGGTTTCACGAGGCCCTGGACACGGCGGGCGCGCTGATCGGGCCGAGCGTCGCCTTCGTGCTTCTCTCCACCGGCCACAGCTTCCGCACGATCTTCGGGGTCGCGCTGATACCAGGCGTCGTGTGCGTGGTGCTGTTCGCGCTCATCACCCGCGATCCACGCCGCGGGCGGCCGGAGCCGGTGTCGCTCCGGGTTCCCCTTCCCCCGAACTTCTGGCGGCTGATGGTCCCGGTGGCCATCTTCGGCCTCGGCAACTTCGCCACCGCCTTCTTCACGCTCCGGGCCGCGCAGATCATGCAGCCCGAGCTGGGCCGAACCGGCGCGCTCGCGGCTGCGGTCGGCTTCTACCTGGCGCACAACGCGGTGGGCGCGGCGGTGTCGTTCCCCGCCGGCTGGCTCGCCGACCGCGTCGGCAAGGCGCCGGTGCTCGCCGCCGCTTACCTCACTTTTGCCCTGGCGTGCGTGGTCGGCGTGGTCGGGCACGGCTGGCTTGCCCTCGGCCTCCTGGCGCTACTGGTGGGGGCGCAGAATCCGGTGGTGAGCGCGGTGGAGGGCTCGCTCACCAGCTCGCTGGTCGAGGCCCGCCGGCTGGGCACCGCCTTCGGATTCCTCAACGGCATCAACGGCGCAGCGGACCTGGCTTCGAGCGTCGTCGCCGGGGCGCTGTGGACCCTCGTGAGTTCGCAGGCCGCCCTCGGGTTCGGCGCCGTGCTCTGCGCCACCGCCGCCGTCGTCTTGTGGCTCAGGCAGCCAAAACCCGTCTAATTGACCGGTGGCCCGGCCCATCGTCGCGATCGTCGGCCGACCCAACGTCGGCAAATCGACGCTGTTCAACCGGATGATCGGCTGGCGGAAGGCCATCGTCGACGCCCAGTCAGGGCTGACCCGCGATCGCCTTTACGGCGTCGCCGAATGGCGAGGCCGCGAGTTCACGGTGGTCGACACCGCCGGCCTGGACCTCGACGGCGCAAAGGACTCCTCGCGCAGCGCGATCGAAGCCCAGACCAGGATCGCCATCGACCAGGCGGACGTCATCGTGCTGCTGTTCGACGTGCGCCAGGGCCTGACGCCCATCGACCGCGACATCGCGCAGATGCTTCGCAAGTCACGGGCGCGGGTCATAGTCGCGGCCAACAAGGCCGACTCCCATGGCGAAGCGCATTTCGCCCACGAGCTGCTCGAGCTCGGCTTTGACGAGCCGTCGCTGGTCTCCGCCCAGCACGGGCTGGGCGTGGGCGAGCTGCTGGATCGCCTGCTGGAGGCGCTGCCGGCGCAGGAAGAGCCGAGTGGGGAGGACGAGAAGGCTGACCGGCTGGCCATCATGGGCCGGCCGAACGTCGGCAAGTCGTCTCTGCTGAATGCGCTGCTCGGCGACGAACGCGCGCTGGTCAGCCCGACGCCGGGCACGACCCGCGACCCCATCGACACGGAGCTGGTGTTCGACGGCGTTCCGGTGGTGCTAATCGACACCGCCGGCATCCGCCGCAAGTCGTCGAGCCGCGATCGGCTCGAGCGCTACAGCCTGCTGCGCGGAATCCACGCAATGGAGCGCGCCGACGCGGTGCTGCTCGTTCTCGACGCCTCTGCCGGTGTGCTCGCCCAGGACCAGCACGTCGCCGGCTACGCGCTTGACGCGGGTAAGGGACTTGTGATCGTGGTCAACAAGATCGACCTGGTCGAGCCCGTCGAGCGCAAGCCGGCCCACTGGCGTGCGGCCCTCGCGAGGCACTTCAAGTTCGCTCCTTACGCACCCATCGCGACGGTCTCGGCGAAGACGAGGGAAGGCATCGGGACCCTCCTGCCGACGGCCCTTGAGGTGGTCGGGCAGCGCCGGATCAAGATGCCGCCCAACGAGCTGAATCGAGTCCTGCGCGAAGCGTTCCTCGAGCATCCGCCCCCGAGCTTCAAGGGCCGGCGGCTGAAGCTCGGTTATGGAACGCAAGCCGCCGGCGAGGCGCCCACCGTCGTGATGTTCGTCAACGACACCGGGCTCCTTCACTTCTCCTACCGGCGCTATCTCGAGAAGAAGATTCGCGACCGTTTCGGACTCATCGGCAACCCGATCAAATTGGTGCTGCGGTCGGATGAAGGAAGCCGGAATCGCCCGCGAGCAAAACAGTGATGCGATTTACGTTTCGATGACACATGTAAAACCGAAGTCTGACGTTGGTCTGAACAATTGAAACCGATGGGCGGAACAGTGACCTCCAAGATCCTCGTCGTCGACGACGAGAAGCACATCCTCGAGCTGGCGCGCCTGTACCTCACGCGCGAGGGATATGAGGTGGAGGGAGTGGGGGATGGGGCCCAGGCGGTTGCCCGCTTCAGCCAGGTCAAGCCCGACCTCGTGATCCTCGACATCATGCTGCCCGGAGTTGACGGGCTGACCATCTGCAAGGAGATCCGCAAGCAGAGCCAGGTCCCGATCATCATGCTGACCGCCCGAGACGAGGTCACGGACAAGGTCGTCGGACTCGAGGTGGGGGCCGACGACTATCTCACCAAGCCCTTCCACCCCCAGGAGCTCGTGGCCCGCGCCAAGGCCCTGCTGCGCCGCGCCCGGATCGAGCCCGACCAGCCCAGGCTCGTGCGCGCCGGCAAGCTGGAGGTCGACGTCGAGCGCCACGAGGTGCGCCACGGCACCGAGCGCGTGCAGCTGCGGCCCAAGGAGTTCGACCTGCTGACCCTCCTGGCGCGCCATCCCGGGCGGGTCTTTCAGCGCAGCGAGCTGCTCGACCTGGTCTGGGGATATGACTTTCCGGGCTACACGAGGACCGTCGACGTCCACGTGCAGCAGGTGCGTGAGAAGCTGGCCGCCGCGAAGATCACCGATCCGAGCATCCAGACCGTATGGGGCGTCGGCTACCGGTTGGAGCTGGCGGGAAGCTGACCCTGCGACTGCGTCTTGTCGCGGCCGCGGCCGGCATCGTCGCCGTCAGCCTGCTGCTCGGGGGCGCGCTGACCTGGGTCATGGTTCGTGACCTCGAGTTCCAGAGCGTGCAGGATCAGCTCGACCGTCAGGTCATGTCGGCGGCGGCCGCGGTCCGGTCGCAGGAGTGCGTGCTCGCGCCGCAACCGGGCACGGCGGCGTGCCGCCCGGCGTCGCCCGCGGATTTCACCGAGCGCTTGAACCTGAACGCGCCGCGGCTCGGCAGCGGGCGGCTGCTCCTCCTCGACAACGAGCGCGTCATCGTCTACGACAGCGGACAGGCAGGCACGGAGGGCACTCAGCTGAGTCTCACCCCGTCCAAACGGTTCGCAGGCGTCTTCGAGGCGCGCACATCGCTCGGCGACCAGACCTTTCTCGCCGCGGCGATCAAGCTGCCGGGCAAGCGGGTCGATCCGCTCGGAGCCACTTACGTGATGGTCGCCCAACCAGAAGCCTTCGTCGCGACGGCCGCGGCCGGCGATCTGGCGAGCCGTCTCCTCGAGGCCGGCGGCGTGGCTCTGGTGGTTGCGATGCTGCTCGTCCTGCTCGTGAGCCGCTCGGTGACCAGACCGCTGACGCAGCTCGGCTCGGCGGCGGAGGACATCGCCGCCGGCAACTACTCGCGCCGAGTCGACATCAACGGCCAGGACGAGCTGGGGATGCTGGGCTCGGCGTTCAATCGCATGGCGGAAGCGGTGGAGCGTGCGCGCAAGGTACAGCGCGATTTCCTCGCCAACGTGTCGCACGAGCTCAAGACGCCGCTGACCAGCTTGATCGGGTTCAGCCAGGCGCTGGTTGACGGCAGCTTGCTGAGCGAAGCCGAGCGCACGCGCGCGGCCACGATCGTGCACGAGGAGTCGGAGCGCGTGCTGCGAATGGCGCAGGAGCTGCTCGACCTGGCGCGGGTCGAGGCGGGGACGATCTCGATGCACATCACGTCAGTCGACCTGGGCGCTCAGCTGGAGCAAGAGCTGGAGATGGTTCGGCCTCGGGCAGGGGCGCGCCGGCTTTCGCTGAAGCTCAACGTGCCCGACGACATCCCGCCCGTCGCCGCCGACCCTGAACGGCTCCATCAGGTCATCGACAACCTGCTCGACAACGCCGTCAAGTACGCCCCCGAGGGCTCGACCGTCAATGCCACCGCGCGCCTGAGCGGTGGCTCAGTCGAAGCGGTCGTCGCGAATCCCGCCGGCGCGCACCGGCCCGACCCGGACCGCATGTTTGATCGCTTCTACCGAGCCGACCCATCGCGTTCGGCGGCGGCAGGCGGCGTCGGGCTTGGGCTGTCGATCTCACGCGAGCTGGTCGCGGCGATGAAGGGGCGCATGTGGGCGGACTTCGACGACTCGGGCAACCTCCGCGTCCATCTCATGCTGCCGGCGTCACGCGAGGCGGGGAAGAAGTTGGAGCCGGCGATGGAGCAAGAAGCGTCGCCTGGGTCCAGGCCAGCCGCTTGACGGACGGTCGGGGGAAGGGGTGTGGGGAGGGGTCTGGTTGCTGGTGGCGATGACTGGCGGAATACCTTTGTTGGTTAATGGGGCTTGACGACGAACGTTTGTTTGCGATACTTGGCGCATGCCAATCGAGCTCGAAGACCTCAAGGCCGCGGTGGGCGATTTCGAGCGCGATGTCGATGATGGTGACGTAGATCCGGTCGAGCTGAGACAGCTCATCGACCGGCTGGAAGCCAAGTTCTCCAGAGTGGTGCGTCGGGCTACGGAACGTGGCGACCACCTCCTCCGCGGCCATTGCAGCGCAGTCTCCTGGCTCATGAACACCTGCACCATGTCGCAGAGTTCTGCCTCCGACCGGCTGTGTGTCGGCAAGCACTTGGAATCAATGCCTAAAGTTGCCCAGGCGCTTTCTTTCGGAGAGATCGGCTACCAGTCGGCCTCTGTCATCTGCCACCTGCGCGACAGATTGGGCCAGCAGCGGGACGAGCTGGATGAAGAGCAGTGGATCCGCTACGCCCGGGAGCATTCGATCAAGAATATGAATGCGCTCTCGGATCACATGCGATACGTGTTGGACCCGGACGGGTTCGACCGCGACACCGAGCAGAACTATGAAGAGCGCTTCCTCGATGTCAGCGAGATGAACGGGATGTACCACCTCACCGGGGTGATCGACCCCGAAGGCGGCGCCGTCCTCAAATCCGCAGTCGATGCGCTGGCCAAGAAACTCGACCAAGATGACGGGCGGACGTCAAAGCAGCGGCGGGCCGACGCCTCGACCGAGATCGTCTACCACGCGGTGGAGGCGGGCACCCTGCCTCGTCGCAACGGGGTGCGGCCGCACATCACAGTGACTACCACGCTGGAAGGCTTGAAAGGTGAGGTAGGCGCGGCAGCCTCAGAGCTGCAAGGCGGGAAACCGATCTCGAGCAAGACGGTGCAGCGGCTGGCCTGCGATGGAACCCTGTGCAGGGTGCTGAAAGCCGACTCAGTTGTCGTGGATGTTGGTCGAGCCACGCGTTCGGTCTCGCCGGCTCAGTGGCGCGGCCTGAAAGCCAGACATCGCTCGTGTTCGGGACCGGGGTGCGATCGGCCGGTCAACTGGACCAGCCCCCATCACATCGAGTTCTGGTCCCATGGCGGAGAGAGCAACCTACGCAACATGCTCCCGCTCTGCTATTACCACCATCGCCTTGTGCATGAAGGCGGATGGCAGGTAGTTAGGGCGGGCGAAGGCGTGAAGTTCATTCCACCAGATCGTGTGATTGCGAGGCGGGCCCGCGGACCTGGAATGCGCCGGGCGGCCTAGTCGGCCAACGCCATGGTGACATGGCCCGGGGCGTGTCGGAAGGTGCCTAGCCGCTGAAGCGCTGCGCGTTGCCCATGTCCGGCCAGACGTAGGCCTGGACGTTCGAGTACGCCTGGCGGAGGTGGTTGCCATCGTGATGGACCCACTCGTGGAGGAGCTCCACCACCGTCAGGCGAGCCACCTTCGGATGCATACCGCCTCGCTTCAGCTGTTCAGGTTTCAGGGAGCGCACCAGCGCGATGCTTTCGCGGCGCATCGGTTCAAACTCCTCGAGCATCTGCCGCGATGTGCGATCGCAGTCGTGCCTTGCGCGCGAGATGTCGACCTGTTTCCAATTCTCGAGCTGCGGTTCATCCTCGGCCACGATGATGCGGATGCGGCCGGCAAAACCGCGTTTCTCTGCCTCGATGATGTGTCCGACGCATTCGTTCACGCACCACTCGTCGGGCGCGGGACGCCAAGAGGCGACAGCAGGCGGCAGGGTTTTCAGAAGGTTGGCGAAGGCCTGGCCGGAAGACTCGAGAAGATCAGCGATCTCTTCCGGCGTCACGGAGCCGGCGGGACAAGAAGGGTCACCGGGTTCTCGACCAGCCGCTTCACCTCGGCCATGAACTGCGCCGCGGTTGCACCGTAAAAGACTCGGTGGTCGACGGACAGCGTCATTCGCATCACCTTGCCCGGAACGATTCGTCCCTCCGCGACCACCGGCACGTCCTTGATCGCGCCCACCGCGAGGATCCCCGCCTCGGGTGGATTGATGATGGCGACGAACTCGTCGACTCCGTACATGCCGAGATTCGATATGGAGAAGGTTGCGCCGGAAAGGTCACCTTCGTTCGGGCGGCCTGAGCGGGCGCGCTCGATGACCTGGCGCGATTCGATCGAGATCTGGATCAAGTCCTTCAGGTCGGCGTCGTGCACGACCGGCACGAGCAAACCCATGCCCTGGCTCGGTGCGACGGCGAGGCCGATGTTGATCGAGCGCTTGCGCTGGAACTTGCCCTCGACCCACGAGCTGTTGACCTCGGGGAACTTGCGCAGCGCGAGCGCGCAGGCGCGGACCAGGAAATCGGTCATGGTCACCTTTTCGGCGCCTGGCACAGAGTCCTTCAACTGCTGCCGAAGGCTCACCGCGAGGTCGACACGGGCCTCGACCGTGACCTGGAACTCAGGGATGGTGGACTTCGCCTCGGCCATGCGGCGTGCGATCGTCGCCTGCATCCGGTTGGGCTCGACGATCTCGACCTCCGCGCCGGCACGCCTGTCACCTGCGGGCTGAGTCCGGCGGCGGTCCGCCGCGGGCCGGGTGCCACCGGCCGCCATCACGTCCTCTTTGACGATCCTGCCCTCCGGGCCGCTGCCCTTCAGGGAGGAGAGGTCGACGCCCATCTCGGACGCCAATCGCTTCGCCAGCGGTGAGGCCTTGATGCCGTCCTGCTGGCCATCTTGTTGTCCTCCCCGTTCACGGGGAGGTGCCGGGGCAGCCGCCGGAGGGGCTGGAACCGGCTGCGCCTTTGGGGCGGGAGCTTCGGGTTCCTTGCCCTTCGGCTCGGCGGCCGCCTTCTGCTGAGCCGGTTGCTTCGCTGGAGCAGCCTCGCCTGCCTCGCCGATCTTCGCGATGGGTGCCCCGATCTTGGCCGGCACACCCTGCTCGACCAGGATCTGCAGTACGCCGTCGGCCTCCGCCTCGAGGTCAAACGTCGCCTTGTCGGACTCGACCTCGGCCAGCACCTCGCCGGTCTTCACCTGGTCGCCGCTCTTCTTCTTCCATTCGACGATCGTGCCCTCCTCCATCGTGTCGGAGAGCTTGGGCATGTTTATGTCAGGCATCAGCTCAACCCGGGTTTCCTGCCGAGAGTGACGCGGACCAGGCGCTTGATGTCCTCGCTCGTGGGGATCGAGGTCTTCTCGAGCTGCTGGTTGTATGGCATCGGCACCTGCGCGCCTCCGAGCCGGCGGATCGGGGCGTCGAGGTAATCGAAGCACCGCTCCTGCACGCCGGCCGCGAGCTCGGCGGTCACGCCGTACGTCGACCAGCCTTCCTCCACGACGACGCACCGGCTCGTCTTGCGCACCGACTCGACGATGGGATCCCAGTCGATGGGCCGGATCGAGCGCAGGTCGACGACCTCGGCGTCGATGTCCTCTTCCTCGAGCTGCTTGGCGGCCTCGTTGGCGAGCACGGCCATCCTCGACACGCCGACGATGGTGACGTCAGAACCCGTGCGGCGAAGGGCCGCCTTGCCCAACGGCGTCGTGTAATCGCCGGCGGGAACCTCGCCCTTGACGTTGTAGAGGCTCATCGATTCGAGAAACATCACCGGGTTGTCGGCGCGGATCGCGGACTTGAGCATGCCCTTCGCATCCGCGGGCGTCGTCGGCGCGACGACCAGCAGGCCGGGGATCAGTCCGTACAGAACTTCAAAGCTGTGCGAGTGCTGGGCGGAGAGCTGATGTCCCGCACCGCCTGGCATCCGGATCACCATCGGCACCTTGACCTCGCCGCCGAACATATAGCGGATCTTGGCCGCGTTGTTGACGATCTGGTCGTAGGCGATCAGCGAGAAGTTGATGGTCATCAGCTCGACCACCGGGCGCAGGCCGAGCATGGCCGCGCCGATGGCCGTGCCCACGATCGCCTCTTCGGCAATCGGCGCATCGACCACGCGCTGCGGGCCGAACCTGTCGAGGAGTCCCTCGGTGACGCGATACGCGCCGCCGAATATCCCTATGTCCTCGCCGATCAGGAAGATCGAGTCGTCGCGCTCCATCTCCTCGGCCAGCGCCTCGCGAAGAGCGACCCGGTAGAGCTTTTCGTCAGAGGCGGCCGGCGCCTTGGCCGGCGTTGCGGTCGCCATCACACCCTCTCCGCGCGAAGCTCGGGCCGGTTGTCCCACTGGCCGGCGTAGGTGTACTTGTAGAGGTCGTCCGGGTTGGGATCCGGGCTCTGGTCCGCAAACTCGATGATGTCGCGGACCTCGGCGTCGACCTCCTGCCGCACCTTCTTGAAGTGCTCCTCGTCCGCCAGGCCGCTCTTCTCCAGCTCGTGCTCGAAGGCGACGATGGGGTCCGCCTTGCGCCACTTCTCCTTGTCCTCGGCCGAGCGGTATTTGTCCGGGTCGACCACCGAGTGGCCTCGGAATCGGTAGCAGAGCGACTCGATGAAGCGGGGGACCGAATCCTTGCGCGTCTTCTCGACGATCTCGCTCGTCTGCAGCATGACCTCGCGCAGGTTCATGCCGTCGATCTGGATCGACTCCATGTCGTAAGCGCACGCCTTCTTGTAGATGTCGGCGACGGCCGACGCCTTCTCGACCGGAGTGCC
Organism: Chloroflexota bacterium; assembly: GCA_005880795.1. Lineage (GTDB taxonomy): Bacteria > Chloroflexota > Dormibacteria > Dormibacterales > Dormibacteraceae > 40CM-4-65-16. The sequence goes on from VBGP01000017.1 coordinate 33,986, forward strand.
CATGCCGTAACGGTTGTTGACGCAGAACCAGACCACGGGAAGGTCGAAGACCTTGGCCATGTTCAGCGACTCGTGGAACGCGCCGATGTTGGTGGCGCCATCGCCGAACATGCAGAAGATCACGTCGGGCTGCTTGCGATATTTCACCGCCCACGCGCCGCCGACAGCCAGCGGCAGGTGACCTCCGACGATTCCGTAGCCGCCCATGAACCGGCGGCTGTAGTCGACGAGGTGCATCGACCCGCCGCGGCCGTGTGAGGTTCCAGTCTCTTTGCCGAAGAGCTCGGCCATGACTGCTTTCGGGTCGATACCGCGAGCGATCGCGTGGCCGTGCTCCCGGTAGCTGGTGAAGATCCAGTCATTCGGCTTGAGCGCGAGGATGCCCCCGACGACCGTCGCCTCCTCGCCGATGTTGAGGTGGCAGTAGCCTCCGATCTTCGCCTTGGTGTACTGCTCCTGCGCGCGCTCTTCGAAACGGCGGATCAGCTGCATCTGCCGGTGCAGGCCGAGCAGGAAATCGCGATTGCCCTTGTTCAGCTCGAGCGATTTCGGGTTGATCGCGCTCGGCGTGGGGGGTGGGGCAGAGGGCTTGACGGGGGCGACCATTTGTTTCTCCATTTTCACCTCCCCACTTGCTGGGGAGGTCAGGCCGCTCACGGCCTGGGTGGGGGGATTGGAGCTTGTTTTGCGATTCGGGATGTGGATCGCGCGACCTTGCGCCGCCAGCGCTGACTCCATCAGCGACTCGGGCAGCGTCGGATGGGCGTGGATCGTGAGGTCGATCTGCTCCAGCGTCAGCCCGTTCTGCACCGCCAGGGTCGCCTCGGCGATGAGGTCGGTCGCGCGCGGCCCGATGATGTGCGCGCCCAGCAGCCGGCCCGACTCCGCGTCGGCGACGACCTTGACGAACCCTTCGGTCTGGCCGAGCGTCAGGGCGCGACCCGCCGCGGCGAACGGAAACTTCCCGATTTTCACCGCGATGCCTTTTTCCTTCGCCTCTTTCTCGCCGAGTCCCACGTGCGCGATCTCCGGGTCGGTGTAGATGCAGTTGGGCGCGGCGTGGTAATCGGGGACACGATTTCCGTGCCCGGCGATGTTCTCCACCGCGCACACCCCTTCGTACGACGCGACGTGCGCGAGCATGATGCCGCCGATCACGTCACCGATCGCCCACACGCCGTCCGCGGTCGTATGCAGGTGCTCGTCGACGACGACGCGTCCGCGGTCGAGCTTGACGCCGGCTTTTTCCGCGTCGAGACCTTGCGTGTAGGGCACGCGCCCGACCGCGAGCAGCACCTGGTCGGCATCCACAGCGCCACCCTCGGCGCCGGTCGAGAAGCGCACCTGCAGCGCGCCGTTTTGTTTGACGACCTCGGAGACCTTGCTGTCGGTGTGGATCTCGCCGCCGAGTCCAGTCAGGTGCTTGGTGTAAACCGCGACCAGGTCGGCGTCGACCATCGCCAGCACCTGCGGCAGCATCTCGAGCACCGTGACCTTGCTGCCCAGCGCGGCGAACATGGCCGCGAACTCCATCCCGACGACGCCACCGCCGATGACGGCGAGGCGGCGGGGGATCTCCTTCAGCTCGAGGATCTGGTCGGAGTCGATCGCAAGCTCGGCGCCGGCCAGCGGGATGCGGGCCACCGCGGACCCGGTGGCGATCACGATGTCCTTCGCCTGAAGCTGGTCGCCGCTCACGTCGACCAGGCCCTTCCCGGCAAGGCGGGCGCCGCCCTTGAACGCGGTCACGCCGCCCGCCTTGAGCAGCCCGTCGACACCCTTGACGAGCTGGTCGACGACCGAGGTCTTGCGCTTCTGGGCGGCGGTCCAGTCGAAGGCGAGATGGTCCGCGACGACGCCGAACGCCGCGCCCTCTCGGGCCTGCGTGTAGAGCTCGGAAGACTGGAGCAGCGCCTTGGTCGGGATGCAGCCCCGGACCAGGCAGGTGCCGCCCATGCGGTCTTTCTCCACGATGGCCGTCTTGGCCCCAAGCTGAGCCGCCCGAAGCGCGGCGACGTAGCCACCCGGCCCGCCGCCGATCACCAGAACGTCAAACGCCCCAGCCATAGCTCCTGTCTATATGCCCCATCGATAGAAATTATGCCGCGAGCTTTACTTCGCCCGGGCCCCGTTCGGGTTGTAGCGGTTGACGATCGGCATCCGGCGGTCGCGGCCGAACGCCCGTGGGGTGATCTTCACGCCCGGCGGCGCCTGGCGGCGCTTGTACTCGCTCCGGTCGACCAGCTGGATGACGCGCGCCACCGTCTCCGGCTTGTTCCCCACGGCCACCAGCTCCTCCGGGCTGAGGTCCTCTTCGATGTAGCCCTTCAGGATCGGGTCCAGCTCGTCGTAGGGCGGCAGGCTGTCGGTGTCCTTCTGGTCGGGCTTCAGCTCCGCCGAGGGTGGCTTGGTGATCACGCGCTCGGGGATCGCGGGGCCGAGGGTGTTGCGGTGGCGGCAGAGCTCGTACACCGTCGTCTTGGTGATGTCTTTGAGCACCGCGTAGCCGCCGGCGATGTCGCCGTACAGGGTTCCGTAGCCTGTCGCCAGCTCCGACTTGTTGCCGGTGCTGAGCACGATGTAGCCGAACTTGTTGGACAGCGCGTGGAGGATCGTGGACCGGATTCGCGGCTGGATGTTTTCCTCCGCCACCCCAGGCTTGGTGCCCTTGAAGGCGGGCGCCAGGATCTTCTCGAAGCCCTCGTGTGGCGGCTCGATGGAGAAGTCCATCAGCTGCATGCCGAGGTTCTCGGCGGTCATGCCGGCGTCGTCGAGGCTCTCCGCCGACGTGTGCCGGGAAGGCATCCGGACGCCGATCACGTTCTCCGGTCCGAGCGCGTCGCATGCGATCGCCGCTGTCAGCGCCGAGTCGACGCCGCCTGACATTCCGATGACGACCTTCTTGAAACCCTGCTTGCGCATGTAGTCCCCCGTCGCGAGCACAACCGCGGCGTAGATCTCGGCCGCGCCCTCGAGCGGCGTCGCGAGACGATTTTTGATCTGCGGTTTTGTCCCCGACTTCGACATGGTCGTGATTGACACCTCGGAGACATCGAGTTCCAGGCGCTGCGCCGCATCCGCCTCGTAACGCAGCTTCTCGGGCGAGTGATGGATTGGCAAAGCGGTATCGAAATCGCAAACCAGGAGGTCCGGCACAAGAGACTCGGCGTGCGCGATCAGCTTGCCGTGCGGGTCGAACACCACGCTGTTGCCGTCGAACACGAGCTCGTCCTGTCCGCCCACCGTGTTGACCCACGCGACGAACGCCCCGTAGTCCGCGGCGCGTCCGCCGACCATGGCCTCGCGCGGCGCGCGCTTGCCGTAGTGGTAGGGCGAGCCGTTGATGTTGATCAGCAGCCGGGCGCCGTGGTGCGCCTGCGACGCCATCGGTCCGGATGGGAACCAGCAGTCCTCGCAGACCGATAGACCGATTCGCACGCCGTCGAGCTCGACGATGGGGCACCTGTGCCCGGGCTGGAAATAGCGCTTCTCGTCAAACACCCCGTAGTTGGGCAGGAACACCTTGTGATAGACGGCCTTCACCTCGCCGTCGTGCAGGAATGCAGCCGCGTTGAAGATGTCGCCGTCCTCGTCGACGAAGCCGACCACCGCGGAGATGCCCCTGGTCTCGCGCGCGATCAGGTCCAGCTTCGCCAGGTTGTCACGCACGAACGATGGCTTGAGGACGAGGTCCTCCGGCGGATATCCGGTGATGACCAGCTCGGGGAAGCAGACGATGTCCACCCCTTGCTCGCGTGCGCGTTCGATGCCGTCGATGACGAGGCGCGCGTTGCCCGAAAGGTCGCCGACCGTCGGGTTGACCTGCGCGAGTCCGATTCTCACCCTTCAATTGTCGCTTGCGGCGCTAATTACCATTTGTAGGGCTTGGGCTACTTCGAACGTCTCCGCACGCTTTCGAGAGATCGCCAGACGCTGCTGTGCGTCGGACTCGATCCTGATCCCGACCGCATCGAAGGCGGCGTGGCGGGGGCATTGCGACACTGCCTGGAGGTCGTCCACCAGACTGAAGAGCACGTCTGCTGCTTCAAACCGAACAGCGCTTTCTGGGAGCAGTACGGACCTGACGGGTGGAAGGTGCTGATGGAGCTGCGCGACGAGGCGCCGGCGACGCCGTTCCTGTTCGATGCCAAGCGCGGCGACATGGACAACACGATGCGCGCCTACGCCCGGGCGACCTTCGGGACCCTGGCGATGGATGCCGCCACCGTCAACCCGTATCTCGGAGCCGACTCGCTCCAGGAGTTCGTGAAGTACGAAGACCGCGGTGTTTACGTGCTCTGCCGCACATCGAACCCCGGGGCTGCGGACCTGCAGCATCTGGCCTCGGACGGCAAGCCCCTCTATCGCCACGTTGCCGCGCTCGCGGAGCGGATGAACGGGAAGGGCAATGTCGGCCTGGTGGTGGGTGCGACAGCGCCGGCACAGGTCGCCGAGGTGCGAGCGGTGAGCGACCTTCCCTTCCTGCTGCCCGGCGTCGGCGCCCAGGGCGGCGACGTCGAGGCCGCCGTGCGCGCCGCGTGGAACGGCGACCCCGCATCCTGCCTCATCGCTGCCAGCCGCAGCGTGCTCTACGCCAAGAGCCCCGCGCGAGAAGCCGCCGCCTTGAAGGCGCAGATCAACGCCGCGGTCGGGGCGCGCGCGTGACCGAGGGCCGCCACACCGCGCGCCTGGTCTTGCAGGGCCACATCATCGACTCGATGATGCTGCCGCAGGTGATGGACGTGGTGATGGACCTGGGCGGCAACTTCACCATCGAAGAGCTGAAGGTCGGCCAGCACAAGACCGACCCGTCGATCTGCCGGATGGAGGTCTACGCCGACTCACCCGAGGTGCTCGACCGCATCGTGCAGCGGGCCCGCTCTCTCGGCGCCACCGCGGAGCATGAGCAGCCCGTGCGCGTCGACAAGGTCGCGCGCGAGGGAGTGTTTCCGGAAGGCTTCTATTCGACGAGCAACCTGCCGACCGAGATCCTGGTCGATGGGCGCTGGGTACCGGTGGACAACATAGAGATGGACGCCGCGATCGCCGTCGACCGCAAGTCAGGCAAGGCGCGCTGCATCGTCTTCCAGGACGCGAAGCCCGGCATGGAGGTCGTGATCGGCCACCAGGGCGTGCGGGTGACTCCGCTGGAGCGCTCGCGGCAGACCGAGATCTTCAGCTTCATGGGCAGCGAGGTGTCGGCCGAGAAGCCGAAGAAGGTCCTCATCGCGGGCATCGCCGACGAGATGCGGCAGGTGCGCGAGTCCGGCGGCCGCATCCTCGTCGTCGCCGGGCCCGCGGTCGTGCACACCGGCGCCGGCGTCTATCTCTCGCGGCTGATCGAGCTTGGCTTCGTACAGGTGCTGTTCGCCGGCAACGCGCTGGCTGTGCACGACGTCGAGTCCGCGCTGTTTGGCACGGCCCTCGGCGTGAACATCGAGAGCGGGCTTGCGATCGAGCATGGGCACGAGCACCACATGCGCGCCATCAACCGCGTTCGCGCGGCCGGCGGCCTCCGCCAGATGGTCGAGAGCGGGCAGCTCAAGACCGGCGTGATGAAGTCGGCCATCGAGCACCAGGTCGAGATCGTGCTCGCCGGCTCGGTGCGCGACGACGGGCCGCTGCCCGACGTGATCACCGAGATGGTCGAGGCGCAGCGGCGCATGCGGGCCGCGCTGCACGGAGTCCGCATCGCCTTGATGCTTTCCACGATGCTGCACTCGATCGCGACCGGCAACATGCTGCCCGCCGGCGTGCGCACGGTTTGCGTCGACATCAACCCCGCGGTGGTGACCAAGCTGGCCGACCGCGGCAGCTGGCAGTCGGTCGGCCTGGTCACCGACGTGGAATCGTTCTTGCGCGAACTGGCCCTGGTCGTGGAAACTGGGCGCCATGGCTAAAGGACGCGACAAACAGGGCCGCGAGCAGAAAAAGAAGAAGAAAGCCAAGCAGCCGAACGCGGGCGTGCCCGACAACGTCCAGTTCCGGCACCACAGCGTGGTGACCAACCAGCCCGAGCCGGCGCCCCGGACGACCGAATAAACCGACCCGCCGTCTTCGCGGCGATCGGTTTTTTGGGCGGCCTGCTCGGCGGGCTGCTGGGGGTCGGCGGCGGCTTTGTCCTGGTGCCCCTGCAGGTGCTGTGGACCGGCATGCCGCAGCGCCAGGCCAACGCCAACTCCTTGGTCGCCATCATTCCCATCGCGCTGGCGGCGCTGCCGATCTACTACTTCCGTAAGGGCTCTCCGCAGGTCGATTTCCACGCCGCCCTGTTTCTGATCATCGGCAGCGTGGTGGGCGTGTACCTCGGAGCCCGGCTCTTGAGCCGGATCCCAGAACGCCCTCTCCGCATCGCGGTAGCCGTCGTGCTCGGCGTGGTCGGAGTCAAGGAGCTGGTGTTCCCGTGAGCTGGCGCGACATCGTCGCGGTGGTGGGCGGCTTCGGCGCCGGCTTTCTCTCGGGCACCATCGGGATCGGTGGCGGACTGCTGTTCGTTCCCACGATGACGCTCGGATTCAGCGCCTCCCAGGCCATCGCCCAGGGCACGTCCCTGGTCGCCATCGTGCCGACGGCCATCGTCGGCGGGGTCACGCACTTCCGGCAGGGCAACGTGGTGCTCGACGCGGCGCTGTGGATGGGAGGTGGGGGAGTGTTGGGCGCCGTGATCGGCGCCCTGGTGGCGGTTGAGGTGCCGGGTCCGCTGCTGGCCCGGGCCTGGGGCGCGTTCCTGGTCTTCAGCGCGTACCGGCTGGCCGCGCAGGCGGTCAAGCGCCCGGTTAAGGAATCGGATTGACTTCCGGAGGCCTATCGGCGTAACTTCCTCGGCGGAAACGGTACGTACGAGTACCAAGGCGTTATACAGCCGAGGAGCACGAATACCTAGATGATTTCGTTCGAGCTGACCGACGAGCAGAAAGAGATCCGGGACTGGGTCCACAGCTTCGCCGAGAAGGAGATCCGCCCCGTCGCGCACCAGTACGACGAGTCCGAGGAGTTCCCGTGGCCGATCGTCAAGAAGGCGGCCGAGGTGGGGCTCTACGGGACCGAATTCCTCCAGCAGACCTTCGGCGATGGGACGGGGATCATGCCCGCCCTGGTGGCCGAGGAGCTGACCTGGGGCTGCGCCGGCATCGCGCTCGCCATCCAGGGCACGGGCCTGCCGGTGGCGGCGATCTTCTCCCAGGGCACCCCCGACCAGATCTCGACCTGGATCCCGGCCTGCTTCGGCACGCCCGACAAGCCGGCGCTCGGCGCGTTCGCAGTGACCGAGCCCGACGCGGGCTCGGACGTGTCGTCGATGAAGACGCGCGCCATCCGCCAGAACGGCGATTGGGTGATCAACGGCCAGAAGATCTTCATCACCAACGGCGGCATCGCCGACGTCCACGTCGTCGTGGCCGCGGTCGAGCCTGAGCTCGGGACGCGCGGCCAGGCGAGCTTCGTCGTGCCGCCAGGCACCAAGGGCCTGCGCATGGGCAAGAAGGAAAAGAAGATGGGAATCCGCGCCTCGCACACCGCCGAGGTGCTGCTCGAGGACTGCACGATCCCGCTCGAGAACGTGCTCGGTGGCGTCGAGAAGCTCGAGGCTCGACTCAAGCGCGCCCGCGAGGGCAACCACCAGCGCTCCTCGGTCGCTTTGAAGACCTTCGAGCTTTCGCGGCCGATCGTCGGCGCCCAGGCGCTGGGCATCGCACGCGCGGCTTTCGAGTTCGCCCTGCAGTACGCCAAGGAGCGCAAGCAGTTCGGCCGCGCCCTGATCGAGAACGAGGCGATCGCCTTCATGCTCGCCGACATGGCGACCGAGATCGAGGCGACCCGGGCGCTGATCTGGCGGGCCCTGTGGGAGGGCCGCAGCGGCGGCGAGTTCAAGAAGGCCGAGGGCTCGATGGCCAAGCTGAAGGCCGGCGAGGTCGCGGTCAAGGTCACGGAGCAGGCGATCCAGATCTGCGGCGGCTACGGCTACATCCGGGACTTCCCGGTCGAGAAGTGGCACCGCGACGCCAAGATCTACACGTTGTTCGAAGGCACGAGCGAGATCCAGCGCCTGGTGATCTCGCGCGCGCTCGCCGCCGGCTAAAAGATGGCTCTCCCGGCGGCCCAGCTGAGGCGGGACGCGAGGGTCGAGAGGCGCCGCAGGCGGATCGTCGAGGCTGCGCTGGCGCTTTTCGCAGGCCAGGGTTACACCGTCACGTCGGTCGACGACATAGTGACTCGGGCGCGGGTCTCGAAGTCCGCCTTCTACGAGTTCTTCGAGTCCAAGGAGGACTGCTTTCGCGAGCTGCTGACGCTGGAGGGCGGCGCCCTGATCCGTGACGTGCTCGCCGACGCCACGACCGGTCACGACCACCACGAGCGGCTGCGGCTGGGCATCACGCGCTTTGTGCTCTCGTGCTTTGAGCGCTCGGACGTGGCGCGCCTGCTGATCGTGGAGTCGGTCGGGCTGAGCGCGGGGGTGGAGGCGATCCGCCACGACCTGCAGGCCCAGTTTGCCGACGCGGTGGCGGAGGAGGTCCGCCATGCGATGACCCACGACAACTTCTACGCCGACAAGGACCCGGTGGTCTTCGGGCGGGCCGTGGTGGGGGCGGTGAGCGACGCTGTGGGGTACTTCCTGACCCACCCGGGCGCCGACGCGGACTCGCTGGCGGCGAGCCTGTGCCGGATCTTTGCCCCTTAGTGCGCCCTGCGCGCGCCCGGCGGCCCCTTAACCGGCCCGGATTGCAGCCCGAACGTTCGTTCGGTACAATGTGATTCGAACATGCAAACGCTGGCAACTCAGGTCAAGCTGCGGCGGCTGATCCGGACCTCGGCCCAGGACTGGGGCCGGCTGGCCTCGGACCCGCTCGAGCGCGTCCGTGTCGGTTCGGTCGCGGACCGGCTGCTCGGGCTCTCCGGCGAGGTTCGGGAGGCCTGGCGCCGGGAGAGCCAGCCGGGCGCGCTGGAGGAGCCTCTGCGGCTCTACGTCAGCGAGTCCTTGCGCTCGATCGACCTGGCGATCGCCGGCCTGCAGCAGCGCGGAGCCGACCTGGAGCTGCTGCGGGGCGACTTCGAGGCGGCGGCGCTGCCGCTCGAGGTGTTCCTGCGGGGCCTGGACGCCGAGCCGGCGCTGCAGCGCTCGGCCTGATCCCGGATAGTCCGGACTATCAGGGGTTGGCTTTGGACATCGTGCTGCTTCGTCCGGACTATCCGTAGGTATGCCGCACGTGCGTAATGCGCGGCCCGCCGCCCGTTATCCGCAGCTTGTGGGCTCTATAACAGTCATTATCAAGAGCAACCTGGGGGCATCCATCAGGCCTGTCCAGCTTCCCTGCCCACCGTTTTCAGCAGCTGGTCTCGGGTGATCCGACCCTCCGCGATGACGCGGTCGTCGAGCAGAACCACGGGGACGCGCCAGTCGTAGAGGTCGTGGAGGCGATCGTCTGAATCCACGTCGGCCAGCTGCGGCTCGTGGCCGAGCGAGCGGAGGAGGCTGAGCGCGTCGTCGCAGAGGTGGCAGCCCTGGCGGGTGACGAGGACCAGGCTCACGGCCTGGGCCGCCCCCTAGCCGGGCAGGCGCAGCCTCTGCCCCACCTGGATGACCGGCCCGGCAAGGCCGTTCGCCTGCTCGATGTCGTCGACACGGACCCGCACATCATCCGCCGGATAGTGCTCCGCGGCGATCGACCACAGGGTGTCGCCGGGCTGCACCACGACCGTCGTCTCGGCCGGCGCCGTGCCGCCATGCGCCGCGACGGCCAGCCCCAGGCTGCAAAAGGCCACCACGCCCAGCACGAGCGCAGCGCGCCGGACCTGGCGAAAGCCGCCGGTACGGGTTGCCCGCCAAGGTTCGATCCCGTAGCCGGCGGCGTACATACGTTCGAAAGAGTAGCGAACGCGCGTTCGGATGTCAAGGCAGCGAACAAAAGTTTGCGCTCGCCGCGCCGAGGTGCTAGCATGGCTTGCAACGTCCCCACCACGCTTTGGAGAAGAACTCGAATTGACCGAAAACCTCACTGAACGGCAGACCCGGATCCTCGACTACATCCGCTCCGTCACCAAGACCCGGAACTACCCGCCCAGCGTGCGCGAGATCGGCGAAGCGGTCGGCCTGAGCTCGAGCTCGACCGTCCACAACCACCTCAACCAGCTGGAGCGCCGGGGCCTGATCAAGCGCGACCCGAGCAAGTCGCGCACCGTGCAGGTCGTCCAGGACGCCGAGCTGGACCAGAAGCGGCGGACCGCCGTCTCGATACCCATCGTCGGCAACGTGGCGGCGGGGAGCCCGATCCTGGCAGAGCAGAACATCGAGGACCACGTCCTGCTCTCGTCCGAGCTGGCCAAGGAAGGCTATTTCCTGCTCCGGGTGCGCGGCGACAGCATGATCAACGCCGGCATTTTCGATAACGACCTGGTGCTGGTCCGGCCGCAGCACGAAGCGACCAATGGATCGATCGTGGTCGCGCTGGTCGACGGCGATGCCACCGTCAAGCGGTTCGAGCGGAGCAACGGCCACGTCAAGCTGATCGCGGAAAACCCGGCCTACGAGCCGATCGTCACCAGCAGCGTCAGCCTTGTCGGCGTCGTCCGAGGTGTGATCAGGCTCTTCCGTTAGACGCGAAGTCCTGAAATCGGCGGGCTGCATGACGCGGGGCCCAGCCCCACGCCCTGGTGCCGCCCTCCACGTACTCCGTGCGCTCCACGCCGCCTATCTTCCGCAGCTCGGCCAGCACGCCCTCGCGTCCGTACGGGACAAGGATCTCGAGCTCGACCGCGTCGTCGCGGCTGGCCCGATCGATCGCCTGGAGGAGCTCGGCCAGGCCCAGATTTTGCGTCGCGGAGATCGGGACGGCGGCCGGGTATCGCTCTGAGAGGGCGCTGACAGCGCGCCGCCGGCTGGCCGGTCCGAGCAGGTCGACCTTGTTCATGGCCACCACGCGGGGTTTCTCCGCCGCGCCAAGGTCGGCTAGCACGCCCTCCACCGTCTCGGCCTGCTCTTCGACTGCCGGCGAGCTTCCATCGAGGACCTGGATGACCAGGTCGGCCTCGGTGACCTCTTCCAGCGTCGCCCTGAACGCCGCGACCAGGTCGGTGGGCAGCTTCTGGATGAAGCCCACAGTGTCGGTCAGCAAGAGCTCGCGTCCCGCCGGCAGCTCGAGCTTGCGCGTCGTCGGGTCCAGCGTGGCGAACAGCTTCTGCTCGGCCCGCACCCCGGCTCCGGTCAGCACGTTGAGCAAGGTCGACTTCCCCGCGTTGGTGTAGCCGACGATCGCCGCCGTTTTCAGCTCGGCTCGCCGCCGGCCGGTCCGCTGCTGGTGGCGCTGGGTGCGCACCTGTTCGATCTCCCGGTCGAGGTCGCGCATCCGCTTGCGAATCCGGCGTCGCTCGACCTCGATCTGCTGCTCGCCGAAACCGCCGCGCGCCCCCACTCCCCCCCGCCTTCCGCCCACCTGGCGGTCGTACGCGTAGGCTCCGATCAACCGCGGCAGAAGGTGATGCAGACGAGCTGCTTCCACCTGCAGGCGTCCCTCATGGGTGCGCGCGTGCTGGGCGAATATCTCGAGGATGATCTCGGTGCGGTCGAGCACCCGGGCCTTGACCTGGAGCTCCAGGTTGCGCTGCTGACGGGGGCTGAGGTCCTCATTGCAGATGACGAGGTCGAACTCGCCCTCGAGCTTCATGTCTCGCAGCCCCTCCACCTTGCCCATCCCGATGAAATGCGCCGGGTCGACGTCAGATCGCCTCTGCACATCCGACCCGACCACCTCGGCCCCCGCGGTCCGCGTGAGGTCGGCGAGCTCGCTCATCTGCTCGCGCACCGCCTCGGGAGTGGTGCCGGGTAGAAGGATCCCGACGAGATACGCCCGCTCGCGCGGGCTTTTAGTCGTGATCAGAGCGTGAGCTTCCTCAGCTTTCTCATTCGTGACATCGCCTCTTCGAGGCGCGCATCCGGAGCCGTGACCGAGAGGCGGAAGTAGCCTTCACCGTGGGCGCCGAAACCGACGCCGGGTGTGATGTTCACCCCGACCTCGTCGAGAACATGACTCGCAAAACCGATGGAGTCATACCCTTTGGGAACCTCAGCCCACACATAGAAGGTGGCGCGCGGAGGCTTGATCTTCCAACCAAGTGAGTTCAGCGTGTCGGCGACCAATCGGTGTCTGCGGGCGTAGACGGTGCAGGCCGCCTTCGTCTCCTCCTCTCCCCCATTCATGGCCTCGATCGCCGCCCACTGCACGGCCTGAAAGATCCCTGAGTCGATGTTGGTCTTCAGCTGCCCGATCAGGTTCACGAGATCGGCTCGACCGCAGACCCAGCCGATGCGCCAGCCCGTCATGTTGTAGGTCTTGGAGAGCGAGTGGAACTCGAGGCCGATCTCCTTGGCGCCCGGAATCTCGAAGAGCGTCAGCGGCCGGTAACCGTCAAACGCGATCTCGGAGTAGGGCGCGTCGTGGCACAGGATGATGTCGTGTCTCCGGCAGAACTCCACCGCGCGCTCCAGGAACTCTCGGTCGGCGGTGGCCGCGGTCGGATTGTTGGGGTAGTTGAGCCACATGAGGCGCGCGCGCTCGGCAACGTCGGACGGGATCGCCTCGAGATCCGGAAGCCACTGATTCTCCGCGGTGAGCGGCATCAGGTACGGCTCGGCGCCGGCCATGATGGCGCCGGTAACGTACACCGTGTAACCGGGCTCGGGCGCGAGCACGACGTCGCCAGGGTCGACCAGGGCCAGTGGCACATGGCTGATGCCGTCCTTGGAGCCGAGCGTCGGCAGGATCTCGGTGTGGGCGTCGAGCTCGACACCTGACCGCTCGTGGTACCAGCCGGAGATCGCCTCCCTCAGCTCCGCGAGTCCGAAGTAGGAGGCATAGCGATGGTTGGAAGGGTCGGCCGCCGTCTCCTGGAGGACGCTGACGATGCGCCCCGGCGTGGGCAGGTCAGGATCACCGATGCCGAGCGAGATGACATCGATGCCCGCGCGCTTTTTCTCCTGAACCTTGCGGTCGATCTCCGCGAAGAGATACGGCGGTATCAGGTCCAGACGGCGGGCCCCGATACGTGCCTTTCTCACGCCGTCGCTCTCACGTAGCTGAGGATACCCGGCAGTGGATCGGGCTCGATCTCGAACCATCGCACCCGGTCGTCATGACGCCACCAGCGGAGCTGGCGCCTCGCATAGCGCCGATTCGACCGTGCCATCGCCAGCGGGAGCTCCTCCAGCGTGAGCTCACCACGAATGTGAGCCAGCGCTTCCGCGTAGCCGATCCCTGTCAGCACCGCGGCATGGGCCGGCACACCGGCATCGAGCGCAGCCTGCGTTTCGGCCACCAGCCCGCGCTCCACCTGTCGCCGGCTGCGAGCCTCTAGCCTCTGGTCGATCACGTCGAGGCTCGCGGTGAGACCGATGCGCAGCGCGCTCCAGGCGGGCTGGCTTTTCGTGCGCAGGCGGCGCAGCGGAGGCCCCGCGGCCTCCAGGATCTCGAGGGCGCGAATCATCCGCAACGGATTCTTCAGGTCAACGCCCGGATCGGGATCGATGCGAAGGAGCCTCGCCTGCATCTCGGCGACGTCGAGGCGCTCGAGCTCGGCTCGCAGGTGGGGATTGGGCGGGATTCCGGTCAGGGTGAATCCATCCGAGAGTGCGTCGACGTAGAGCATCGTGCCGCCTTCGACGATCGGCAGCTTGCTGCGAGACGTTATGTCCTCGATCGCGTTCCTCGCGCCTTCGAGATATTGGGCGGCGTCGAAGTTGGTGGCCGGGTCGACGAAATCGATCATGTGATAGCGCACGCGACGCCGCTGCTCCTGACTGGGCTTGTTGGTCGCGATGTCGAGGCGTTGGTAGACCTGGCGCGAATCGGCGACCACGATCTCGCCGTCAAGCTGGACCGCGAGGTCGAAGGCGAGCTGCGACTTCCCGATGCCGGTCGGTCCGACGACTACCAGGACCTGGGTCAGTAGTTTCTTCGGAAGTGGCGCGTCAGCTCCTGCCACTCGACGAGGAGCCGCGTCGGACGGCCATGTGGACACGTGATGGACTCCTCGGCGGCTTCCAGGTCGGACAGCAGACGGCGCTGCTCGGCGACGTCGAGCACGTCCCCGAACTTCACCGCCGAGTGACACGCGAGAGCCGCGGCCGCTTTCTGGATCGCACCATCGCCGCGATTCTCGGCCAGCGCGGCGAGCGTCTCCTGGATCGCCGCTGTCGCGCGGCCGGACGGCAGCTCGACTGGGACCGCGGTGATGCGCAGGCTTCGCGGGCCGAACTCTTCGTACTCGAGGCCAAGGTTGGCGAGCTCGTTGCGGTGATCCGCCGCCGCGGCGATCAGCGCCGGCTCCACATCGACGGCCTGCGGGATGAGCAGCGGCTGGCTCGCGCCGCGGCCGGTGCGCAGGCGCTCGAGCAGCCGGTTGTAGAGGACTCGCTCGTGCGCCGCGTGCTGATCGACCAGCACCAGACCGTGCGGGCCTTCGGCGACGAGGTAGCCGGGTCCCGCCTGGCCGATCGGCCGGAGAACGCCGTTCGCGGCATGGCCGTTGGTTTCGGACGCCGCCAGCATCGCGGGTGCTTCGTGCAGGGTGAGGGGTGATGCGGTCATCGTGGTGACCGCTTCGCCGCCGGCTTCGGCCGGCCGGTAACGGAACGGATCGCTGCCGTCCAGCGCGCCACGCACTGCCCGCTGAAGGGCGGCGAAAACCGCACCCTCGTCGCGGAAACGGACCTCTTTCTTCGCCGGGTGCACGTTGACATCGACCAGCTCGGGGTCGATGCCGATGTCGATCACAGCGATCGGATGACGGCCGCGCTCCAGGCGCCCCTGGTAGCACTCCTCGAGCGCGTACATCAGGGAGCGTGCGCTGATCGGCCGGCCGTTGACCGCGAGCATCATCCCGTCGCGGCTGCCTCGACTGAGGCGCGGCTGGCTGACCATGCCTTTGACGAGTGGCATGCCGATCATGTCGAGCATCTCCGCCGCGACCGGCGGACCATACACGGCAGCGATCGCCCGGCGCTGGTCCCCGTCGCCATTGCTGCTCAGCGCGGCGCGACTGTCGATCGTGAGGTGGAAACGGACGTGCGGATGGAGCACCGCGAATGCGCTGACGACATCCTTGATCGCGGCGACCTCGGTGGCATCGCTCTTCAGGAACTTCAAGCGCGCGGGCACGTTGGCGAAGAGGTCCCTCACCTCGATCACCACGCCTGGCAGCAGCGGACCCGAACCTTGCTCGACGACCTCTCCGGCCCGCACGCGCAGCTTGGCGCCTCCACTCGAGCATTCGACATCGGCGACCGCGGCGATGCTGGCGAGCGCCTCGCCGCGAAAGCCGAACGATTCGATGACTGAAAGGTCCGCGAGCTTGGTGAGCTTGCTGGTCGTGTGGCGCACGAAGGCCAGGACGAGCTCCTCCGCCGGGATCCCCGCGCCATCGTCGCTGACCCGAATCGAAGTCTTGCCAGCTCCGCGGACGTCGATGCTGACGCGCCTGGCCCCGGCGTCGAGCGCGTTCTCGACCAGCTCCTTGACGACCGAAGCGGGTCGCTCGATCACCTCGCCGGCCGCGATCGCGTCCGCAACTTCGGGCGGGAGCATCTGGATCATCAGGTCAGCCTCGCGCGCAGTTCGTACAGCTTCTCCAACGCCTCGAGCGGGCTGAGCGATGCCGGGTCGATCGCCTCGAGCTCTTTGCGCAGGGGATCCGGGGCCATCTCGATCGGCAGGCCGAGCTGCAGCTCGGGCGGCTCGAGCGGCCGCTGCTGCTCGAGCTCGCCCAGCACCTGGCGAGCACGTGCGATGACTCCCGCGGGAAGGCCCGCCACCGCGGCGACGTGGATGCCATATGAGCGGTCCGCGCCGCCCGGGACGACGCGATGCAGAAAGCTCACCGAGTCGCCCTCCTCGAGAACCTCGACGCGCTCGTTGCGTACCCTGGGCAGCCGCTCCGCTAGTGCGGTCAGCTCGTGATAGTGCGTCGCGAAAAGCGTCCGGCAGCCAAGCTTGGGGGCGTCGTGCAGGTGCTCGACGACCGCCTGTGCGATTGACACGCCGTCGTAGGTCGATGTCCCCCTCCCCACCTCGTCGAAGATCACGAGCGATGAGCGGGTGGCGTGGTTGAGGATGTACGCGGTTTCCGTCATCTCGACCATGAAGGTCGACATGCCGGCGCTGATGTCGTCGTGCGCGCCCACGCGCGTGAAGACCCGGTCGGCCAGTCCGATCACCGCTCGCTCTGCCGGCACGAAGCTGCCGCACTGGGCGAGGAGGACGATCATCGCCGCCTGGCGCAGATACGTCGACTTGCCGGCCATGTTCGGTCCGGTGAGGATGATGATCTGGGCACCCTCCGGATCGAGCTCGAGGTCGTTGGAGACGCGCCCCGCGCGGATGCTGAGCTGCACTCCCGCGTTCACCTCGGGTCGACGCCAGCCGTAGTCGGTGGCAGCGACCGCGAGGCTGACCAGTGCGTCCAGCATCCCCAGCGCCCGGGCGCAGTCGCGCAGGACGGGTGCCGAATCGGCGACCGCCGCGCCAAGGTCGTGAAGGATCTCGAGCTCGCGAGCCGCGATCCGCTCCTGGGCGCTGAGCACGATCGCTTCCTTTTCCTTCAGCTCGGGGGTGACGTAGCGCTCGCCACCGGTCAGTGTCTGCTTGCGGGTGTACTCATCCGGCAGGCCCACCGTGTTGGCGTGGCTGACCTCGATGTAGTAACCGAAGACCTTGTTGAATCCGACCTTGAGCGAGCGGACGCCTGTCCGCCTACGCTCCGCCGCCTCGAGCTTTGCGACCCACTCCCGCGCGCCGCGCGAGGCGTCGGCGATCGAATCGAGGTCGGCGTCGTAACCGGCGCGGATCGCACCGCCCTCCCGAACAGTCGGCGGCGGGTCATCGACCAGGGCTCTCGCCAGTGTTCCCGCCAGCTCCGGCGACGCGTTCACCTCACTCGCCAGCTCTCGCGCCACCAGGGCGGCGCAGCCGCTGAGCGCTTCCTGGACGGCGGGGATCGCCTCGAGCGACCGGCGGAGCGCTACCAGCTCCCGGGCGGTGGCATGACCTTGCGCGGCTCGCGAGACAAGGCGCTCGAGGTCGCCCACCGGCCTCAGCACCTCCTGCAGGTGGTCGCGCAGAGTCGCCGCGGTCGCCAGCTCGTCCACCGCAGCCAGACGGAGCGCGATGGACTCCGCATCTCGCAGCGGGGCCCCCAGCCACGCGCGAAGCTGCCGCGCCCCGATCGGCGTCGAGGTCCGGTCCATGAGCGCGACGAGCGCGGGGAGCTCGAGGTTGCGGACCGTGGCGGCATCGAGCGGCATGGTCGCATCGGGCGAGTAGGTGTGCACCGTGAATGACCCCGGAACGACTCGCGTCTGGTTGTGCTTGAGGTAGTCGAGGACGACGCCGGCTGCTCCGACCGCCAGCGGTGCTTCGGCCGCGCCGACCGATGCCGCGTATGCGATCCCCAGCATGTCCTTGAGCCGCTGCTGGCCCCGCACAGGATCGAACCTGTACTCCTCGATCTCTGGCGGGGTCAGGAGCTCCGCGGGCGCCAGCCGCTCGAGCTCCGATTGCAGCCTATCCTTCGGCAGCTGGCACAGGAGCAGCTCGCCGGTGGATACCTCGCAGGCGGCGATCCCCGCCTCGAGTCCGCGCGTCCAGGCGGCCACCAGGTAGTTGGGACGCGACGGTTCGAGGTAGGCGTCCTCGACCACTGTGCCCGGCGTCAGCACTCGCGTGACGTCGCGGCGCACGATCTTGTTCTTTCCGGCTGCTTCGACCTGGTCGCAGATCACGACCTTGTGACCGGCGCGAAGGAGCTTGCCGACGTAGGACTGCCATGCGTGATGCGGAACGCCGCACATCGGCGCGCGCCCTGTCTTGCCCAGCGGCCGCGACGTGAGCTGCACGCCCATGATCGGCGCCGCGACTTTGGCGTCGTCGAAGAAGAGCTCGTAGAAGTCGCCGAGCCTGAAGAGAAGGATTCCGTCGGGGTGCGCGCCTTTTGCCTCCCGGTACTGCTTCATCACCGGGGTGATTGTTGGAAGTGCGCCCTGCGCGCGCCCGGCGGTCGTCACGCGACTAGCAATCCTGTGAGATGGCCGGCGGTGGCCTGTAGGACACGAATACTCACCACGTCACCGGGAGCGATCGCGCCGGCCCGCAGGACGTTGGCCCGCTTGCCCTGGCGGATGCGCCCGTAGGGGCGGTTCAGCTCATCCCGGCCCTCGATCAACACCTCGGCATCGCGGCCGATCCACCTCGCGGTCTTGCGCGCCGCGATGTCGCGCTGCAGCACCAGGAGGTCGTTGAGGCGGCGCAGCTTCTCCGCCTGCGGCACGTCATCGGCCATTCGAGTCGCCGCGTAGGTCCCGGGCCTCGGCGAGTACATCGCGATATGAACGACGTCGAACTGCATCTCCTCGACCAGCGCGCGGGTGTTGAGGTAGGCGGCTTCGGACTCACCCGGAAATCCCACGATGACATCGGTCACGAGCCCGATGTCGGGCATCAACCGCCTGGCGTTGTCCACGATCTCCCTGTAGTGGCGTGTCTGGTAGCCCCGAGCCATCCGCTTCAACACCGTGTCGTCGCCCGACTGGATCGGCAGCTGCAGCTCGCGACACACCACGTCGCTTGCCGCCATGACTTCGAGCAGCTCCGTCTCGAGGTCCTGCGGATGTGAGGTCATGAAACGGAGTCGCTTCAGGCCAGGAATCTGTTCCACCTCGTGGACGAGAGCGGCGAGGCCGCCGCGACCGTCGGGGTCGTGGTAGTCGTCGACGTTCTGGCCGAGCAGCACGACCTCCTTCGCTCCGTCCGCGACAGCCTGGCGGCACTCGGCGACGACGGCTCGCAGCGGGACGTGCTTCTCGCGACCACGAACCCGCGGCACGATGCAGAACGTGCAGTTGTGATCGCAGCCCTGGATGACGCGCACGTAGTGGCTGACGCCCGTGCGGCCCGCGTCCGGGAGAGGCTCGCCCTGCGAGTAGTCATAGCGGGCCTCGAGGTTGGCTACGAAGTCCTCGTAGTCGCCGATCGGGACGACCGCATCGAGGTGCGGGAACCGGCGAGTGAGGTCCTCGCCTTCCTTCGCCACGATGCAGCCAGTGACCGCGATCGTGCGATCCGGTGTCTTCCACTCTTTCAGCTCGTGGAGCTTGGAGTAGACCCGATCTTCGGATGCCTGCCGGACCACGCACGTGTTGAGGACCGCGACGTCAGCGCGCTCCAGCGAGTCTTCGACGTAACCCGCCGCCAGCAATCGCCGGGCGAGGCTCTCGGAATCCGCCGAGTTCATCTGGCATCCAATCGTCCAGATGTGGAACGACCTGCTTTGGACCCCCCTCTCCCCTGATCCCTGCGGGACGAGCCCGTTAACGACGCGCTGCCCGCGCCCTCTGATTGCGCCCCTGGGGGGAGAGGGTGCTCTGGCCACGTCCGGCGGTCGTCCCGTCAGCGACTCTCCACCAGCAACCGAATTCCAGTCCTCTCTTCGCCATCGATCGATATGTCGATGAAGGCTGGGATGCACACCAGGTCGAGACCGCCTGGAGCCACGTAACCGCGCGAGATGGCGATCGCCTTGACCGCCTGGTTGATCGCGCCCGCCCCGATCGCCTGGACCTCAACGCGTCCCTTGCTCCGGATGACGCCGGCGATGGCGCCCGCCACGGCTACAGGCTTCGAGGTGGCCGAAACCTTGAGCACCTCAACTGGAGTGCGCTCCGATGTCATTGCTGGAACCCCTTCAAGAATGTTCACGGTCGACTCGCTGGATCGATGTGGCTCGGCCGGTGGAACTGCTAATGGTAACCAGTACGGAATTGAATGTCACGGGTCCAGACGCCACGACGAAGCGGTTCGGGACCCCGCTCAGGAACCGCTGCAGGACGACGTCTTTGTCCATACCGATGCAGCCGTCCCGGGGCCCGACCATGCCCACATCGGTGACGTAGGCGGTCCCGCCCGGCAGGATCCGGGCGTCGGCTGTCGGGACGTGGGTGTGGGTGCCCACCACGGCGCTGGCCCGGCCATCCAGGTACCAGCCCATCGCGGTCTTCTCCGACGTGGCTTCGGCGTGCATGTCGCAGAAGACGATCGGCGTCTCTGGATGGCCGGCCAGGATTGCATCGGCCGCGCGAAACGGGTCATCCAGGGACTCGAGAAAGATCCGCCCGATCAGGTTCATGACCAGCACCTGGTGGCCGCCTGCATCGACCACGCACCAACCCTGGCCTGGCGCTGCCGGCGGGTAGTTGGCCGGCCGGAGCACGCGCTCCAGGTTGGGCAGCTCCCCGACGAACTCCTTCTGGGCGAACACGTGGTTGCCGGACGTGATCACGTCGGCGCCGGAGGCCCTCAGCTCGGCGACTATCTTTCCCGTCAGGCCGAACCCTCCCGCGGCGTTCTCGCCGTTGACGATCGTCAGGTGCGGACGCAGCTCCTTCTTCAGCGCCGGGAGGATCGCCTTGACCGCATCCCGGCCCGGATGCCCGACGACGTCGGCCACGAACAGGATGCGGACCTCGTCTTCAGGCATGCGTCGATTGTCGTGGAAAAGAAAAAGGGAGCCCCCGCGGAGGCTCCCTTTTGAACTTACTTCGCGTACTCCACGGCCCTCGTCTCGCGCACCACGGTGACGCGGATCTGGCCCGGGAAGCTGAGCTCTGATTCGATGCGCTTGGCGATGTCTCGCGCCATCAGCTGAGCAGCCGAGTCGTCGATCTGCTCGGGCTTGACCAGGATCCTGACCTCGCGGCCGGCCTGGATGGCGTAAGACTGCTGGACTCCCTGGAAGGAGTTGGCGATCTCCTCCAGCTTCTCGAGTCGCTTGACGTATGCCTCGAGCGACTCACGACGCGCTCCGGGCCGGGCCGCGGAGATCGCGTCCGCCGCAATCAGCAGCAGCGCCTCGATCGAGTGCGGTTCCTCGTCGTAATGGTGGGCGCGGACGGCGTGCACCACCTGTGCGGGAACCCCGTGTCGCTGGAGCAGGTCTGCACCGATCACGGCGTGCGAGCCCTCGACCTCGTGGTCGATGGACTTGCCGATGTCGTGAAGCAGGCCTGACAGCTTTGAGATGCGGACGTCGGCGCCGATCTCGGACGCCATCATGGCGGCGAGGTAGGCGACCTCTTTCGAGTGGTTGAGCACCTGCTGGCCGTAGCTGGTGCGGAATCGCAGGATGCCGAGGTGGCGAACGACCTCAGGATGCAGACCCTGAAGGCTGAGCTCCAGGACCGCCGCCTCACCCTCCTCTTTGACCCTCTGCAGGACCTCCTGGCGAGACTTGGCGACGATCTCCTCGATCCGAGCCGGATGAATCCGGCCATCCACGATCAGCTTGTTGAGCGCGACCCTGGCCACCTCGCGGCGGACCGGGTCGAACCCGCTGATGATCACGGCCTCTGGCGTGTCGTCGACGATGAGGTCGATTCCGGTGGCCTGCTGGAGCGCGCGGATGTTGCGCCCCTCCTTGCCGATGATGCGGCCCTTCAGCTCGTCGGTTGGCAAGGGAAGCACCGAAACCGAGACCTCGGCGGTCTGGTCGGCGGCGATGCGCTGAATCGATTCGGTGACGATCTCCCGAGCACGGCGCTCGCTCTCGTCGCGGGCCACCAGCTCGGATTCGCGGACCTTGCGCGCCACTTCGTTGCGAAGGTCTTGCTCGACCTGGGCCATCAGGATTCCCTGGGCTTCCTGGCGCGTCATGTTTGCGACGCGCTGAAGCTCTTTCTCCTGCTGGCGGTAACTGTCCTCCAGCTGGGCTTTGATGTCGTCCAGGGACTTCTTCTGGCTGGCGAGCTCTCGCTCCGCTCGGTTGAGATCCTCTCCCTTACGGTCGAGGTTCTCCTCCTTCTGGATCAGGCGCTTTTCGACCTGTTGTGACTGTGCCCGATACTCGCGGGCTTCCTGTTCGGCGGCGGTTCGAACCTTGACCGCCTCCTCCTTGGCCTCCAGCAGCTTCTCTTTGGCTTGTGTTTCGGCCTCGAGCAGCGTCTGCTGTGCCTTGACTTCCCGGTCGTGACTTCCGTCGCTCTGCCGGCGGCTGAGGAGCAGGTAAACGACTCCGGCACCGACAGCGAGGGCGACCATTGCCACGACCAATAGCAATACGAAGACGTTGACAGGCATGTGACATGCACCTCGTTAATTCGATTGTCAAAGTGCGTGACCATGGCAGGGCCAGAACGGGGTCCCACCTCGGGTTGGCTCTATGACTTCCGGGCCCAAAACGGGCCCGCGTGACCAAATTCTAGGCTTCGGCCGTGTCTGACGTCCCGTTCCAGAGCGCCTCGCAGGCCGCCCGGGCCACCGGCATCGAGAAGCCGCGGCGCATCAGCCTGGCGCCGACGGCGTGCAGCAGCTCCCGGTAGCTTGCATACCGGGTGTTGCCGCACAGGCGTTCGGCGAGCTTCACGGCTGAGGCGAGCTGCCTTTCCACGGTGAAGCGAGCCATCGCCCGGTCGGCGAGGTCCCGGTCGACGCCCCGGGCCGTGAGCTCGGCAGACAGCGCCAGCGGCCCGAGTGAGCGCGAGCGGCGGCGCACATGCGCGTCGGCGAAGGCTCCGTCGCTCTGCAGCCCTCGCTCCACGAGCCGCGCCAGCGCCGCCTCCACCGCTGCCTCGTCGTAACCTCGCCGGCCGAGCTTGCGGCGCAGCTCAGCCCGCGAGTGGCCTCGCCGCGCCTGCAGGGCAACCGCCGCGCTCAAGGCCCCGACCGGTGGAGGCTTCGGTCTAGAACTCCTCGGTGGCACCCGCGCTCGACCTGACGGGCGGCGCGCTCTTGATCGGCGTGGCCGCGCCGGCCGCCTTCTCGCGCACCTTGGCCTCGATCTCGGCCGACAGGCTCGGGTTCTCGCGCAGGTAGTTGCGGACGTTCTCCCGCCCCTGGCCCAATCGCTGGTCGCCGTAGGACATCCACGTGCCGCTCTTCTCGAAGACGGAGTACTCGACCGCGGCGTCGATCAAGGCGCCTTCTCGGGAGATGCCTTCGTTGAAGAGGATGTCGAACTCGGCGGCACGGAATGGCGGCGCCACCTTGTTCTTGACGACTTTGACCTTGACCCGTGCACCGACCGAGTCCAGGCCGTTCTTGATCACCTCGACCTTGCGGATGTCCAGCCGAATCGAGGAGTAGAACTTCAGAGCGCGGCCGCCGGGCTGCGTCTCCGGGTTGCCGAACATGATCCCGACCTTCTCACGGAGCTGGTTGAGGAAGACCACCGAGCAGTTCGACTTGGAGATCGCGGCGGTGAGCTTGCGCAGCGCCTGCGACATCAAACGAGCCTGCAGGCCCATGTGCGAGTCACCCATCTCGCCTTCGATCTCCGCCTTCGGCACGAGCGCCGCGACCGAGTCGATCACGATCACGTCCACCGCGTTGGACCGCACCAGCACCTCGACGATCTCGAGCGCCTGCTCGCCGGTGTCGGGCTGGCTGATCAGGAGGTCGTCGATCTTGACGCCGATGCGCGAGGCGTAAAGGGGATCGAGGGCGTGTTCGGCGTCGACGAACGCCGCCACGCCCCCGGCCTTCTGGGCCTCGGCGATGATGTGCAGCGCGAGGGTTGTCTTGCCGGCCGATTCCGGACCGTAGATCTCGGTCACCCTGCCGCGTGGGATGCCCCCCACCCCCAGCGCCAGGTCGAGGGGCAGCGCGCCGGTCGAGATGGCGATCACCTCGCCCCGCTGCGCGACGTGCTCGCCCAATTTCATGATTGCGCCCTTGCCGTAGCTCTTGGTGATCTGGGACATCGCTGAATCGAGGGCTCTGTCCTTTTCCTCCAGGGCCTTTTCCTTTTCCTTGTCTGCGTCTTTGTCTTTGTTCAACTTGTTCGGCTTGCCTCCTAGGTCGTTGCGGCGAGTGTTCTACGTCGAAGGTAAGGAATCAACGTTCTTTACAGGCCGATCGGCAAAGTCTAACGAACAGGTGTTCGTCCGTCAAGCGGTCTTCACCTTCACGCCGCCGGAGCGGACCTGCTGGAGCAAAAGCTCCAGCGCCCACGCTGCCGCCCGCCGGCGGTTCGACCACCGGTCGCCGTTCAAGGTGCTCTCGAATGCCCGGGTGCCGGTCGGAGACGCGATGCCGACATAGGTCAGGCCGACCGGCTTCCCGGACTGGTCGGAGTCGGGTCCGGCGATGCACGTGATGGAAACGGCGAAGTCGGTAGCCAGACGGGACCGGGCGCCGTCCGCCATTGCTTCGGCCACCTCTGCGCTGACGGCTCCGTGGTGCGCCAGCAGAGCGGCCGGAACCCCGAGCTGGTCGCGCTTCACGGAGTCGCTGTAGGCGACGATCCCACCCCGAAAGTATTCCGAGCTTCCGGACTGGTCCGTGAAAGCCGAGCCCAAAAGTCCACCCGTGCACGATTCCGCGACGGAAACGGTGAGCCCGTGCTCGGTCAACGCAGCCCCGACGTCCTGCGCGAGCTGTCGCAGCGGTGACTGCCCTCCCCGCGAGTTGTCGCCCATGCCCAGGACGTGCCTGAATCGCACGAGGTAGTCGAGGCCGCTGAAAAGGGTGAACGCCACCGCGACCAAAACCGCCAGGCCTGCGAACGGGACGAGGACCGGGTACGGGCGCTGAAGGATGAGCAGCGCGACCGCGCCCATCTGCGTAATCGTCTTGGTCTTGCCCAACGGAGCGGCGGAGATCACGGTGCCCTGGCTGGCAGCCACAGAGCGAAGGATCGTGATGATCAGCTCGCGAGAGAAGATCACGACGACCACCCATGCGGCGACAAGCCCCTCCTGCACCAGAACGATGAGGACTGACAGCACGAACAGCTTGTCCGCGAGCGGGTCGAGAAATTTGCCGAGGTCGCTGACGGATCCGCGGCGCCGCGCCAGCTGGCCGTCGAGCGTGTCGGTCAGCGAGAAGATGATGAACAGCCCGGCCGCGACCTGGTCGTGCCCCGTAAACCGTAGGAGCAGGAGTGCCATCAGCACGGGAATGGCGGCCAGGCGGCTGATGGTCAGCGCGTTCGGGATGTTCATCGCTGCCCTAAGAAGAAGTTTGCGACGAGAACTCCCGGGTTGCCACGCCCAGCCCCATCGCGCCCACGTTTCGCCCGTCGATCGTGATGAACGTCGCCGAAGCCTTTCCGCTCGTGATCTTCACGTCCACGCCCGTGAAATACACGATCGAGCCGGCGGCAAGGTTGCGACCTGAGTCCCCGTACTGCGGTGTCCCGTCGACCACCGCGTTGATCCAGACCGCATCGGTGACACGCACGCCCACGACGATCGGGCGAACCTGGATCGCCGGGCTTGCGACCGCGGACGGCTGGGCGGTGGCCAGAGCGGACGGCGATGCCAGAACCACCGCGGCGCGCTGGTCCGCCGTCACCTGACGCCAGGCGTACCCGGTGAAGGCGCCCGCGAGGAGGACCAGGCCGGCGGCCGCGATGGCGGGTGTGGTCAGGACGAAACGGGCGCGGCGCTCGCTCTTCTCCATTCCGAGGGCGAGGCTGGGGCGCCGTCCGTTGCTGGGCAGGGCGGCGAGAAGCTCGTCCGGATCGAGCCCGAGGTAGGTGGCGTAAGTGCGCAGGTAGCCCTTCGCATACACAGGCGCCGGCAGCCTGTCGAATTGGTCCGCCTCGATGGCGCGGAGGTGATCGGCGCGGACACGGGTCGCCGCCTCAACCTGCTCGATCGAGAGGCCACGCTCGCCGCGCTTGGCAGCCAGCACAGCCCCGATCGTCATTCGAGACCTAAGCGCTCCAAAAGGTCATCCACGTCCGGCAGGTTCATCAGCACCTCTCTCGACTTCGAGCCCTGGTAGCCGCCGATCACGTGATGGTCCGCCAGCTGGTCGACGATGCGTCCCGCGCGCGAGTAGCCGACGTTGAACTTCCGCTGCACCAGAGAGACCGATGCGCCGCCCTCGGCCGCAACGGCTCGAGCCGAGCGAGCAAAAAGCGGATCGAGCTTGCGCTCCTCGCGCCGCTCCCCTCTCTCCCACTCGGTACCCGCACCCTCTTCGAGGATCTCTTCCATGTATCGCGGGCCGCCCTGAGACTTCCAGAAGTTGACGACGCCTTCCACCTCGGGGTCGCTGACGAACGCGCCCTGGATGCGCGTCGGCTTGCCCGCGTCGACAGGTTGGTAGAGCATGTCGCCGCGTCCGAGCAATTTCTCGGCGCCGCCGGTGTCGAGGATGACGCGGCTGTCGACCTGCGAACCAACGGCGAAGGCGATTCGCGATGGGATGTTGGCCTTGATCAATCCGGTGATGATGTCGGTCGATGGACGCTGCGTCGCGATGATCAGGTGGATGCCGACAGCCCGCGCCAGCTGCGCGATCCGGCAGATCAGCTCCTCGATCTCACCCGCGGCGACCATCATCAGGTCGGCGAGCTCGTCGATGACGATCACGATGTAGGGCAGCGATCGCGCCGATTTCAGCGCGGCCTTCTCGTTGTAGGTCGCGATGTTGCGCACGCCTTCACCGGAAAAGAGCTTGTAGCGGCGATCCATCTCGGCCACGGCCCAGCGCAGCGCCGCGGCGGCTTGGTGCGACTCGACCAGGACGGGCAAGGCCAGATGCGGCAGCCCGTTGTAGCCCGTGAGCTCGACCCGTTTGGGGTCGATCAGGAGCAGACGCAGATGATCGGGTGTCACCTGGAACAGCAGGCTGGTGATGAGGGCGTTGATGCAAACGCTCTTGCCCTGGCCGGTGGCGCCGGCGATGAGGAGATGCGGCATCCGGGTCAGGTCGGCGACGATCGACTGCCCCGACACGTCATTGCCAAGGCCCAGCGCGAGCCGGTTGGTGCCTTCGCGGAACGCCGCCGTCTCGATGACCTCGCGAATGGTCACCAGGCTCGCCGACTTGTTGGGAACCTCGATGCCGACGGCGGACTTGCCCGGAATCGGCGCCTCGATGCGCAGCGGCGCGGCGGCGAGCGCGAGCGAGAGATCGTTCTGGAGCGCGGTGATCCGCTTGACCTGGACACCGGGGCCGGGCTGCACCTCGTACTGCGTCACCGCGGGCCCGGGATTCACCCCGACGACCTTGCACTCCACCCCGAACGTCTGCAGGGTCGACTCGAGGATCTTCACGTTGCGCTTGATCTCATCCGCCATTCGCTCGCGACGCGCGGTCACGGTGTCGAGCAGCGCGATGGACGGCAGCTTCCACTCGATCTCGGGCAGGTCGTCCTCGGTTTCGGCGACGACGCGCATCACAGGCTCGGAGGCTCGCGGCGCATCGTCCTCGACGGCCACTGTCGTGGCGGGCGTGCTGGCCGGCCTTTCAGGCGCAACGTCTTCGGGCTCGTCGACCTCCCACAGAGCACGTTGATCGGCGGACGCCGGTGCCGTCGCGAAGCTCGCGGCCGAGCGGGTGAGCAGGTCGGAGCTCGCGGGCGTCGCCTTTTGTGGCTTGCCTTTTTCCTGCGCCGGCGCTGCGACGAGGTCGCGCAGCCGAGCGCGTTCGGCGTTCGCCGCCCGCAATCCGCCGACCGCGGCGACGAGGAGCGCCCCCGGACTGAAATGGATCGTCACGATGAGGCCGATCACGAGCCCGGCGATGAGCAGCGCCCACGCGCCGACCCTGGTGACGAGGCCGATGAGAGCCGAGTCAATGGCGCGTCCAGCCGATCCACCGGCGCCGGCCGCCAGGCCGAACAATCCGATCAGAGAGAGGACCGTGACCATGCCCGCTACGAAGTCGATGCCGCGCGGCCGGGGCGCCTTGGGCCAAAGCAGGTACGCGCTGAGCGCGATCGCCGCCACGACCGGAACAAACCACGCGCTGCCGAAGCCGGCGACCATGCCGTCGCGGATGAAGCCGAGGATCGAGCCGGCGTGGCTGAGGATGGCGAGCACCCCCAACAGCGCGGCCAGCATCAGCAGGACGCCGACGATCTCACGTACCTGGCGGGTGCTCAGGCGCGGGCGAGCGGCGCGCTTGCTCCGCTTGGAACGTGAGGATGAAGCGCGGCGTGAGCCGGATCGAGTCGAGCTTCGGGATGTGGTGCGACGCATGCTGCGGGCCCTTGAGCCGATTGGATTCTACGTTATCCCGACCTGCATACTCTCGGCGTGGCTGTCGATCCGTTTGCCGAAGCAGAGATCCGCTTTAAGTTCCTGGTCGAGGAACGGCGCGTCGGCAACCTGCTGGCTCGAGCGTTCCGCGTCGCGGTGCGCGACCTCGCGGTGCTGGACAGCGAAGGACGGCGATGGATGCTTGGTCCGGAGGACGGGATCTGGTACCGGCGCGAGAACGAAAGGTGGCTGCAGGCCGATCCGCCGCGACGGCTGGTCTGTCCGTCGTGTGGGCATCACAATCTGGGTCGGCATAGTTTCTGTGTCGAATGCGGACACAGGTTGAATCGCTGAATCGCCACGTTCGCCCCTCTCCCTCACCCTGCGGGACAAGCCCGTTAAGGACGCGCTACCCGCGCCAACTGATCGCTCCCCTGAGGGGAGAGGGGAAAGCAGGCTAGTGGTGCACTTGCGCTTGCGCTATCCCATACGCCAGGCCTGCTGCGACAGGTAGAAGAGCTGCCAGGAACCAGAGGCGCCACCACAGCGGCCGCTTTTCACCCTGCACCATCTCGTGACCGCAGAATCCGCAGTAGCGGTCGAACGGTCCGGCGATGCCGCGGCAGTTCGCGCACTGATGCAGCTGCAGGCCGCAATGCGCGCATCGTGCTTCCTCCGAATGGTTGAGCACCATCGCCGGTTGGTCGCATCGCGGGCACAGGCTGGGCGCGATGAGCGCGAGTGGCGGAAGCTTCATATCTCCGTGATCACCGGGATCACCATAGGGCGGCGCCGGGTCTGCCTGTAGACCGTTTTCGATACGGCGTCGTGGATGGTCTCCTGCAGCAGGCTGATGTCGGGATGCGAATGGGCGAAGCGCCGGATGCTGTCGAGAACCTCCTTGCGAGCATCCGCCATCAGGCGCACCGACAGCTCCGGCTCGATCACTCCACGTGAGATGAGCTCGGGTCCGACGCGGACCGTGCCCGTGTCGCGGTCCAGCGTCAGCGTGACGACCAGGATGCCGTCCTCCGCGAGATGACGCCGGTCCCGAAGCACGACCTGCTCCACGTCACCGACGCCGAGACCGTCGACATAGACGAGGCCGGTGCTCACCTTCTCGCCGCGCGTCATCGCGTCCGCAGTGAGCTCGACGGTCTCACCGTCCTCGACCACCGCGATGTGATCGGCGCCCAGGCCGGCCTCACGCGCAAGCTCCGAATGGAGCAGCAGCTGGCGGTACTCGCCATGCACGGGGATGAAGTAGCGCGGACGGACCGCTTTGAGCATGTCGCGCAGCTCCTCGCGCTGGGCGTGGCCCGTGACATGGACGTTGCCGACCTCCGAGTAGAAGACCCGTGCCCCATGCCGGTAGAGGTTGTTCACGGTCTGATGGACCATCCGCTCGTTGCCGGGCACCGGCCGCGCCGAGATCACGACCCAGTCGTCCTTCAGCACGTTGATGAACGGATGGCGTTGCGCCGCAAAACGAGTCAGCGCTGACATCGGTTCGCCCTGGCTGCCCGCCGTGAGCAGGAGCAGCTTCGAGGGTGGCACGCTCTCGTAGTCGGCAAGGGGGATCGTCAGGCCTTCCGGCACGCTGAGAAAGCCCAGCTCGCGAGCTGTCTTGAAGTTCTGCTGCAGGCTGCGGCCCACGACCGCCACACGCCGGCCGAACTGCGCCGCCATGCGGACCAGGTGCTGCACCCTGTGGATGTTCGAGGCGAAGTTGGCCACGACGATGCGGCTCGGAGCCTCATTGAAGATGCGCTCGAATGGTCCATGCAGGTCGCGCTCCGAGCCCGAGCGGCCCTCGCGCTCAGCGTTTGTCGAGTCGCTCAGCAGGAGCAGCACGCCCGCGTCCCCAATGCGGTGAAAACGGTCCATGTCGGTCGGAGAACCGTCAGGGGGAGCCGGGTCGAGCTTGAAATCGCCCGTGTAGACCACGCGACCGACCGGGGTTTCGATGCTGAGCGCTACCGCGTCAGGTATGGAGTGGCAAACCGCGATCGCCTCGACACGAAACGGACCGAGCTGCACCGAGTCCCCGACCCGAACCTCGCGCAGGTCCGACTCGCGCAGGATTCGGTGCTCCTTGAGCTTCGGCTTGACCAGGCCTAGCGTGAGCCGCGTGCCGTAAACAGGCACGTTGATCTTCTTCAGCGCGTAGGGCAAACCGCCGATGTGGTCCTCGTGACCGTGGGTGAGAAATATGCCGAGCACCTCCTTGCCTTCCTGCAGGAGGTATGAGATGTCCGGCAGGACCAGGTCGATGCCGAGCATGTCCTCTTGCGGAAACATCAGTCCCGCATCGACGACCAGGATCTTGTTCTCCCACTCCAGCGCCCACATATTGATGCCCACCTCGCCGAGGCCGCCGAGCGGGAGATACCGGAGACGCTGAGGCTTCAGAGCAGGCGTAGCTGTTCTGACTCCTGCTTCGGAGCTTGGACCGGGACCGGCGGAGGAGGCGGCGCCAAGAGCTGGTCGAGGTACCGCTTCACCTGGTCGAAGTCACGCTCGAGGTCCGCGACGAGCGACCCGTTATGCAGCGCGGCGGCGGGGTGGTACAGCGGCACGTAGGCCACATCCCCGCGCCTGATCAGGCTGCCGTGAATCCGTGAGATGGAGCCCTGGCCCGGCATCAGCCGCTCGAGGGCGTGGCGGCCGAGGATGAGCACGACCTTCGGCTTGATGAGCTCGAGCTGCTGCTTGAGATACGGCGAGCATGCCTCCGCCTCGTTGGGCATCGGGTCGCGGTTCATGGGCGGACGGCACTTGAGGACGTTGGTGATGTACACGTCCGACCGGCTGAAGGAGATGCGTCCGAGCAGGGTGTCGAGCAGCTTGCCCGCGGCGCCCACGAAGGGCTCGCCCTGCCGGTCCTCGTTGAAGCCGGGCGCCTCACCGACGATCATGACGTCCGCCGGACACGGCCCTGTACCCGGCACAGCCTGCGTGCGGGTCGCATGCAATCCGCAGTTCTTGCACGACCGGATGGTTTCGTGGAGCTTGAGCAGCTCCGTGGGAGCGCTAAGCGACTTTCACTCCAGGCTTGGCGAACGTGATGAACTCTCCCGCTTCCTGGATGGTCTTCATCACCGACTTGAGCTGGTCGTCTGGAAGCGGAACCAGCGGGAGACGGAACGGCCCGGCGTTGAAGCCCATGGCGTTGACGGCGGACTTGATCGGCACCGGGTTGGCGGCGGTGGTCATCAGGGCCTTGATCACAGGCAGCAAGCCGAGGTGGATGTCTCGCGCGACGTCGTTGTCGGCCCTCACGTACGCATCGATCATCTTCTTCATCGACCTGCCGGCGATGTGCGACACCACGCAGATCACGCCGTAGCCGCCGACGGCGAGGATCGGGAGCGTCCAGCTGTCGTCGCCGCTCCAGACCTTGAACTTCGCCGGCTTGCCGGCGCAGACGAGACCGATCTGGTCGAGGTCGCCGCTGGCTTCCTTCACGCCGATGATCCCGGGCAGGTGAGCGCAGCGCAACGTCGTCGCAGCGGTCATGTTCACGGCCGTCCGGCCCTGGATGTTGTACATGATGGTCGGCCCGATCTCTGAGATCGCTTTGAAGTGCTGGTACATGCCCTCCTGCGGCGGCTTGTTGTAGTAGGGCACCACCGCCAGGAGCGCGTCAGCCCCGGCCTTCATCGCGAGCTTCGAAAGCTCTACCGAGTGGTGAGTGTCGTTGCTGCCCGTGCCGGCGACCACGTTGTGGCCCGGAATCGCCTCCTTGACCGTACGCAGCAGCTCGATCTTCTCGGCGTCGCTGAGGCTGGGCGACTCACCGGTGGTGCCTGAAACCACGACTCCATCCGAGCCGTCGTTGACGAGCATCACCGCTAGTCTCGCCGCCGCGTCGTAATCGACGGACCCGTCTGGTTTGAACGGAGTCAGCATGGCGGTCAGCAGGCGTCCGATCTCTTTTGTCATTTGATGACTCCCATTTCCATGGCATGTTCGGCGATCTGGACCGCGTTGAGGGCGGCGCCCTTACGCAGGTTGTCCGAAACGATCCACAGCACGATGCCCCTCTCCGAGGACAGGTCCTTGCGGATCCGGCCCACGAAAACCTGATCCCGGCCGGCCACGTCCAGCGGCGTGGGATAGGTTCGCGCGGCCGGGTCATCCTCAACGACGATGCCCGGAGCCCTCTCGAGGATCGAGCGGACATCTTCCGGCTCGATCGCCTCGGTCGTCTCGATGGTCACCGACTCGCTGTGGCCCACCTGGACGGGGACGCGCACGCAGGTCGCCGCGATCTTCAGGTCGGGCGCGTGGAGGATCTTGCGCGTCTCGTGGACGAGCTTCATCTCTTCCTCGTTGTAGCCGTACTGCTGCGGCTTCCATCCACCGGGGATCACGTTGTAGGCGAGCTGGTGCGTGGTCGCGCCCACCTCGGGCTTCCTTCTGGCCGCGATCGCCTCGGTCTGGTCCTCGAGCTCGTCGGCCAGCGCACGCCCCGCCCCGGAAGCCGCCTGGTACGTCGAAACGATGACCCGCTCTACGCCCACACGCTGACGAAGCGGCTCGAGCACCATCGTCAGCGGAATCGTCGTGCAGTTGGGGCTTGCGATGATGCCTTCGTTGTCGCGGATGTCATTCGGGTTGACCTCCGGCACGACGAGCGGCACGTTCGCCTTCATCCGCCAGGCGGAGCTCTTATCGATGACGAGTGCACCGGACTCCGCAGCGATCGGTCCGTACATCAACGAGATATCCGCGCCAGCCGCGAACATGACGACCTGAACGTCTTTGAAAGAAGACTCGCTCAGACGCTCCAGCTTGAGGCTGTTTCCGTTGTACTGGACCTGGTTGCCGACGGAGCGCTCCGATGCGAACACGCGGACGCTCTCGGCCGGAAACTTTCGCTCCGCGAGAATCTTGAGCATCTCGCTTCCGACGAGCCCTGTCGCCCCGACGACAGCAACGTTTAATTGCTTGGAGGTGGGCACGGGGTCAGTTTACTTCCAATTCGGCTGTCACGGAACCTGCGCCAGGTTGGCGGATTGTGCTCGGGCCAGCTGAACTTGCTGGACTGCCGTGACGAAGGCTGGATGCACATGAAACAGCTCGACCACGTTGTCCTTATGGCCCCGCTGCCCGGCAAACACTCGGCCTCTTGGACCTACCAGCGGCAGAATGCCGATCAACCCGATCAAGCCGGCCAGGATCGTGAAGATACCCGCAACCACCAACGGCCCGATCAAGGCAGATTGGGGGCCAAAGTTTCCAGCGACGACCGCAGCAGCAATCCAAAGGACCAGGGTCAGCGGGAGCAGGCTGAATATCGACCAGCTCACCATCAGAAGTCGTCGTCGGATGCGACGCGTTACCGGAAGGTAGCCGCGTGCGCGCCGCATGGTCACTTCCTCCAGTACCGGAGCTAAAGGAGCAAGTTGCGTGAACGCCAACGCATGCGAGGCTTCGGCCCAAGCTGGGACTGTTTTGAAACGGACTCGATACCAGGTGTCGGCGGGCGCGCCAGTCACCGCGCAGACGTGCGGCAGATCCCTGCTCTTGAGCTGCGAGGCCCAGACGACGACCCTGTCGCCTTTGCGCGTCACTGCTGCATCAACGGAGGTCTGGTCGCCTGCGCGAACTGCGCTGCTCGAGCTTGCTGTGACTGGCGTACCGCCATCACGAAAGCGGCGTTCACGTTTCGAAGCTCGACGATGCGGTCGTTCTGACCTGGCGCAGCTTCCATCACTTTTGCCCTCGGGCAGATCAACGGCTTGACCACGAGCCGCCCGATGAGTCCGGCAATGATGAACAGCAGCCCGAGGAAGACGGACCAGCCCGCCACCGCCGACGCGGTGGAGTCATTGGTCGACAGCGCGACTACCAGTGCCAGCAGCCAGAGTACGAAGCCGCCGATCAGGAGACCGCTCGGAATCCATGTCGCGAGTGTCACCGTGCTGCTGCTGGCTTTCGTCAAGGGCAGAAAGCCGGTGGCCCGTTGAGCAACGAGGGCCATCACGACCGCGAACGCGATCACGCCCAGCCCCCCCAGGCATACGAGGGCGAGCAGCGCGTACGCCCAATCAGGCGGGGTCGAGAACTTGAACTTTCTCCAGGTTTCCGCCGGCCTTCCGGTCATGGCGCAGACGGGTGGAAAGTCGTTCGCCCAGAGCTGCGACGCCCAGATCTGGACGCGGTCGGACCGGTTGATCAACCCAGACCCAGGAGCTCGTCTAGGCCGCGGTAGAAACGCTGATCCGCGGTGACGCGCTGGATCGCGAGCAGGACTCCGGGCACATAAGCCTCGCGGCTTGTGGTGCGGTGGGCGATGGTCAGGGTCTGGCCGGGCAGGCCGAAGATGACCTCCTGGTCGGCGACGAATCCGGGCAGGCGGACGCTGTGCACCGCGACGCCGCCTTCCTCCCCACCTCGTGTTCCGGCGAGGGTTTCCTTCTCCGCCTTCCTGTGCGCGAACGGTGTCTCCTTGCGCCGCGCCGCAAGCCGCCTCGCCGTGGAGAGCGCGGTGCCTGAAGGCGCGTCGAGCTTGCCCGCGTGGTGGAGCTCGATGATCTCCACCGCATCGAAGTGAGGAGCCGCGATGTCCGCGAGATGCATCATCAGCACGGCGCCGATCGCAAAGTTCGGCGCCACGATTCCGCCGACGCCCTTTGCGGCGCATGCTGTTTCGAGCTTGTCGACATCGGCGGCGGAGAGGCCCGTGGTGCCGACTACAGGCGAGGCGCCTGCCGCGACCGCCGCCAGGGCGTTGTGCAGAGCCTCCGTCGGCCGCGTGAAGTCAACCAGAGCGCGGGGCCTCTTGGAGTGGAGGAACTCGGCGAGGTCATCGCCGCGGCCGATGCCGCCCACATACTCGAGGCTCGATTCGTCCTGGAACGCCGCAACGAGGACCGAGCCGACCTTGCCGCGATGTCCAGCGATGGCAACGCGAGTCGGCTCGGTCACCTACCTAATCCCGGCGTGGACGCCTGTCTCGACCCCCGCCGTTGCGGCCGCCACGGTCTCGCCCGCCGAACCCGCCGCCGACGCGCTCGGGCGCCGGGGAGGCGAGCGCTGCCGCCATCACCTCGGGGTTGATGCTCTCTTCGATCGGCTCGCCTTTCGCCGTCAGCTCCTCGACAGCGGCCTGGCGGCTCAGGTTGAGCCGGCCCTGGCTGTCGATCTCGACCGCCTTGACCATGATCTCGTCGCCGATGTTGCACACCTCTTCCACTCGCTCGACCCGGTGGTCGGTGAGCTTGGAGATGTGGACGAGGCCGTCCTGTCCAGGCATCACCTCGACAAAGGCTCCAAACGGCATGATGCGAACCACCTTGCCCTTGTAGATCCTGCCGACCTCTACCTCGTCGGTGAGGCCCTTGATCCAGTCGATGGCCTTCTGGCCGCCCTCCTGGTCGACCGCCGCGATGAAGACACGGCCGTCGTCCTCGACGTCGATCTGAGCACCGGTTTCCTCGGTGATCTTGCGGATCATCTTGCCTCCGGGGCCGATGATGTCGCGGATCTTGTCGGGGTTGATGAGGATCGTCGTGATGCGCGGAGCGTAGTGACTCATCTCGGTCCGTGGCCTCGGCAGCACAGCGAGCATCTTGTCGAGCACAAAGAGGCGCGCCTCGCGCGCCTGCTCGAGGGCCTGGGCCATGATCTCGTGGGTCAAGCCCTTGATCTTGATGTCCATCTGGAGCGCGGTGATTCCCTCTCGTGTTCCCGCGACCTTGAAGTCCATGTCGCCCAGCGCGTCCTCCACGCCCTGGATGTCGGTCAGCACGGCGAACTTGCCCTCGCGGGTGATCAAGCCCATCGCGATCCCCGCGACCGGGGACTTGAGCGGCACGCCTGCATCCATCAGGGCGAGGGTCGAGCCACACACCGAAGCCATGGACGTGGAGCCGTTGGAGCTGAGGATCTCCGACACCACACGGATCGTGTACGGCCACTCTTCCACCGGCGGGATGACCGACAGCAGCGCGCGCTCCGCAAGGGCGCCGTGGCCGATATCCCGACGGCCGGGGCCTCGCAGGGGACGGGACTCACCCACCGAGTACGGCGGGAAGTTGTAGTGGTGCATGTAGCGCTTGAACTCTTCGGTCGTGAGGCCGTCGAGCTTCTGCTTGTCCGACATGGAACCGAGGGTCGCGATGGTCAGCGCCTGGGTCTGGCCGCGTGTGAACAGCCCCGAGCCGTGCGTGCGCGGCAGCACTCCAACCTCGACGGTGATCGGCCGTACGTCCTTGAGGCCGCGGCCGTCGACGCGCACGCCCTCCTCGACCACGCGCTGCCGGACGCGATCCTTCACCGCCTTGTCGAAGAGCTTGCCGATGATGTCGCTGTACTCGGGGAACCGTTCTCCGAGCTCGTTGATTGTCCGCGTGCGAAGGTCATCCATCGCGCTCTCGCGCTGTGCCTTGTTGGCGTTGTACAGGACGGGGTCAAGGCGCAGCGCGAGGTACTCACCGACGATCTCCAGCATCTGCTCCGGGTACGTCGGCGGAACCCACTCGCGCTTCTCGAGCCCGACCTGGTCGCGCAGCTCGAGCTGGGCGGCGCAGATCAGCTTGATCTGTTCGTGCGCTGCACTGAGGGCGTCAACGACGACCTGCTCGCTCACACCCTTGGCGCCGGCTTCGACCATCAGGATGGCGTCGGCGGTGCCGGCCACCACCAGGTCGAGATCGGAATCAGCCATCTGCGACATCGGCGGGTTCACGACGACCTGGCCGTCGATGTAGCCCATGCGCACCGCGCCTACCGGGCCCTGAAAGGGGATGTCCGAGATGACGAGTGCGGTCGAGGCGCCGTTGATGCTCAGGATCGTCGGGTCGTTTTCCTGGTCGACCGAGAGCACGGTCGAGATGACCTGCACGTCGAGCCGAAAGCCGTCCGGGAAAAGCGGGCGAAGCGGACGGTCGGTGAGACGCGAGGCCAGGATCGCCGTCTCACTCGGCCGGCCCTCCCGGCGCATGAACGCGCCGGGGATCTTGCCCGCCGCGTAGAGCTTCTCCTCGTAGTCGCAGGTGAGCGGAAAGAAATCGATTCCTTCCCTCGGCTCTTTCGACATCACCGCGGTGCTGAGCACCACCGTGTCGCCCTGGCGGATGATGACCGCTCCGTTGGCCTGCTCGGCCACCCGGCCGGTCTCCAGTGAAATTCGCCTTCCGGCGATCTCTACGTTTTTCGTGACTACTGCCACGCCAAATACCTCCATGAATGTGGGAGGAACCCGGCGGTGCGTCTTTGGGTCAGGACCTAGCAGCTGCCTCTCAAGCTCGGGGAACTTGAGCGAGAGCTTCTAAGAGCTGACCCGCGCTACCGGCGTGGGGTCCTCCCTATTTATTGCCGGGTGGGCCCGGCGGGACTATCTCCTGATCCCGAGCTTGGCGACCAGGGCGCGATAGCGCTCCACGTCGGTGTCCCTCAGGTAGTTCAGCAGACGCCTTTGCTTGCCCACCAGGAGCAGGAGGCCGCGGCGCGAGTGGTGGTCCTTGGCATGCGTCTTCAGGTGCTCGGTGAGCTCCCGGATTCGGGAGGTAGAAAGCGCGACCTGGACTTCGGGCGATCCCGTGTCTCTATCCGCGCGCTTGTACTCCGCGATCAGCTTGCCTTTGACTTCGTTCTCTGCTGCCAAACTCAACAGGGGAGTATACGGGGCGACCGGCACCGGCTGTTTTACGACCCCCATCCCCGGTTAGTCCGGACTATCGAGAACTTCTCGCCGGTCTGATGCCGGATAGTCCGGACTATCCGGCGAATTCGACGCTGCCGTCGGAACGTGGATCCGCTCCCGCGTGCCACGAGGTCGGGCCGTCCACCACGATCGCGTGCGCGTGGCCGAATGAGGGGTGCCGGGGCGGCATCAGGAGCACGTGGTCGCTCGAGCGCGCCATCTCGCCCGCACCCGGGTAGTCCGCCTCGACCGCGGTCGTGACCCCATCCGCGAGGATCGCCTTGCGCGGCCGCGCCACCGCTTCCGCCGGATCCAGGCCATGGTCGACAAGGTTCATCAGGACCTGCGCCTGCAGCTGGGGCTGGAGGTCGCCGCCCATCGCGCCGAAGGCAG
The DNA here is from genome assembly GCA_005880795.1 of Chloroflexota bacterium. GTDB lineage: Bacteria > Chloroflexota > Dormibacteria > Dormibacterales > Dormibacteraceae > 40CM-4-65-16. Next base: position 72,001 of record VBGP01000017.1, read on the forward strand.
CCCACGCCTGACCCCCGCGCGCCGCCATCGCCGGGATGAGCGTGTGCATGGTCCGCTTCTTGGGCTCGAGCCGGTTGACGTGGCCTTCGTCCAGGCTGAAATAAACGCCGCGGTTCTGGAGCAGGATGCCGGTGCCTTCGGCGACGATCCCCGACCCGAAGTCGAAGGCGAGGCTCTGGATCAGGGAGATGACGTTCCCGTGCTCGTCGGCGGCGCAGAGGTAGACGGTGTCGCCGGATTCATGGGCTCTGCCCCGGCCGAGCGCGACGTGGCCGGCGTCCAGGAACGGCTGGAGCGGCGCCGGCGCGAAATCCGGGTCGGTGATGTAGCGGTCGCGCAGCGCGTACGCCGCATGGCGCGCCTCTGCGAACGGCATGCCTGTCTCGAGCCGCACCAGCATCGCGGCCGCCGCGAGACCCTGCGTCGGTGGAGGCATTTCGTAGACAACGACGTCGCGGTAAGGAAACATCACAGGGTCGACCCACTGCGACCGGTGGGTTGCGAGGTCCTGGTGCGTGACGAAGCCGTCGCGGCGTTTGACCGCGGCCGCGATCGCATCCGCGACCGCACCGCGATAGAAGCCGTTGATCCCGTTCCGGCCCAGGTCGCGCAGGACCGACGCCAGGTCCGGGTTGCGCAGCAGCATGCCCGCATCCATGGGTGGGTAGAGCGCGTGGGTGCCCGGCTCGCGGCCGAGCCAGTCCGCCGCCTGCTTGAGAAAGTCGGAAAGCTGCGCCGTGATCAGGTAACCGTCCTGCGCCAGGCCCGCCGCCGGCTCGAGCACCGCGCCTAGGCCCACGCTCCCGAAGCGCTCGAGCAGTCTCCCCCACGCTTCGACCGTGCCCGGCACAGTCACGGGAAGCGCGCCGCGTGCGGGCATCGTGTCGTGGCCATGCTCGCGAACCGAGGCGATGGTCGCGAGCTGACCGGACCTTCCAGCGCCGATCAAACCGACGGGCGACGTTTCGCCACCGGCCCAGACGATCGCCATCAGGTCCCCGCCGATGGATGTCATGTGCGGATAGACCACGCACAGCACGGCGTCGGCCGCGATCGCGGCGTCGATCGCATTGCCGCCGTCACGCAGGACCTGCGCCCCGACATCGCTCGCCAGGTGATGCGGGGTTGCGATAACCCCACGGGTCATCGCGGGGTTACGAACTCGATCGCGCCCGGCTGAATCTCGAACAGCGCCGGCAGGAATCCGACCGCCTCGCCATCGATGTCGATTCGGACCTTCTCCGGCGACGTCACCGATACGCGCTTGCCGTACATGAGCTCCATTTTGGGATTCGAGCGGTCCAGATGCTTTCCGCTCCGGATGTCATTCATGCCCCGCATGGTCTCGATCTTCCCTGCGTTTTTGATCAGGACCACGTCGAAGACGCCATCGGTCGGCGACGCCGAAGGTGCCATCTGCATGCCGCCGCCGAAGAACTGGCAGTTGGCGATGACAACCTGCTGCGCCTTGGCAAGGTCTTGGCGGGCGCCGTCGATGTCCACGCTCATTGGCTTGTTCTTGAACCCGATCAGCGCGCGCAGCCCCGCGAGCGTGTACGCCGCGCTGCCAAACCTCTTGGTTCCGTTGCCCATCTGAAACACGACGTCGCCACCAAGCCCAGCGTCGGCGATGTTGATGAAGTGACGGACGGCCGTCGTCCCATCCTCGGTCTGGTACGTAACGCACCCGGCGTCAAGCCGCCTCACCAAACCGTTGCGGAGCACGTCGATGGCTAGCTTGGTATCGACCGGGATGCGCAGGGTGCGGCGGAAATCACCGCCCGTTCCAAGCGGCACCATCGCCAGCTTGCTGGACGTCGGGATGGGCGCTCCGTTGCGGAAGAAGCCGTTGACGACCTCGTTCAGCGTGCCATCGCCACCGACCGCGACCACCAGCGGGCGCGACTGCAGCACCGCTCGCTGCGCGATTTCGGTCGCCTCGAGGGCCCGCGTCGTGAAAACGACCTCATAGGGCAGCCCGCTCGCCGGCAGCCAGGTCTCGACGGCCGCCCATTCGCGTCCCGCCTTGCCCGCGCCGGACGAGGGGTTGACGACGAAAAGGATGGGCGCGCCTGGCCGGGAGCCTATGACCGGCCTCCGACTGAGCGAGGGTTCATGATCCCCTCAGGGTCGATCCCGCTCTTCACCGCTCGCCACACGCGCATCCAACCTCCCAATTCGTCGGCGACCCATCTCGCCCTTGCCTGCCCCACCCCGTGGTGGTGGCTGATCGTCGCACCAAGCTCGAGGGCCGCGCTCATCGCGCCTTCCCACGCGCGTCCATACGCCGCGCGCGCTTCCGCTTCCGTATCACCGGAGCCGCCAAACGTGAAATACGCGCAGCAGCCCTGCTCATAGGCATGGCTGAAATGGCATAACGCCAGCCCACCGACGGCTATTGCGGCTTTGACCCGAGTGTGAAGCTCGGGCAGGACGGTCCACGGAGCGGCCAGCTCGATCGTGTCGAGGTAGGCGCCCGCCGGCTCGAGGAACGTTTTCAAGCGTTCGGCGGACAGGTCGAATCGATGTCTCTGCCAGCGCTGCCACGGCTCCTCGCCCAAAGGTTTGGCTCCTTTGGCGAATGCTTTCACCACCTCGGCTTCGGCTGCGGCCACACCCGCCGTGCCGGTCGTCGCGACCACGAGCGCACATTCGCCCGCGCTGAGCTCGAAGCCGTTGAACGCTGCGTCTTCGGAGTCGTAGAGCCTGAGGACCAGCGGCCTGATGCCCGCCTGCATCACGCTCCGCATGCACTCGAGCCCGGAGCGAACGTCCGCGAACGCAAAACCGCGGCCTACCGTCGCCTCGGGCTGCCGGTGGATGCGCAGCAGCGCGCCGATCACCACGCCGAGGCCGCCCTCGGCGCCCATGAAAAGCTGATGCAGCGCGGGACCGACCGCCGACCTGGGACCTGGACGCGGGGCCGCGAAGGATCCGTCAGGCAGCACCACCGCGAGCGAGATCACCATGTCCTCGATGCTCCCGTACCGGCTCGATTCCTGGCCCGAGGAACGAGTGGCGATCAATCCCCCGACGCTGGTAAGGGGAAGCGAGCTGGGATAGTGGCCGAGCGTCAGCCCGCGTGAGTTGAGCTGCTGCTCCAACGCGTACCCGTTCACGCCGGCCTCGCAGCTGCAGGTGAGGTTGGTCTCGTCGATCTCGAGCACGCGGTCGAGGCCGCCCAGGTCGAGGACGATCTCTCCGGCCGCCGGCCCGAGGGCGCCGCAGACGCCTGACCCGCCGCCCATCGGTGTGACAGCGACGTGATTGGAGGCGGCCCATCGAAGCACCTCGGCGACCTGCTCCCGGCCTGCCGGTCGAACCACGAGAACCTTCGGCGCCGGGATGCCGGCGCGCTCCTCCATGATCCCTAGCGGCCACATGTCGCGGACCGGGCGCTCGTCCACGGCGGCCGCGCCGACGATCTTCTCCAGCTCCGTCCTCCCCATTTATGGGGAGGTGGCGCGAAGCGCCGGAGGGGCTGGTGCCTGCTTCGCGGCGAAGCGACCTGCTAACCAGCCGGTGAGGATGGGAACCCCAAACCCACAGGGCCCGCTGTAGTCGTAGCCGCCGAGCATCGCTCCGGCCGCGTAGAGGTTGGCGTAGGGGGCCGAACCGTCTTCCGTCAGCGGACGCAGCCGCTTGTCGGTCATGAGGCCGAGCCGCATCTCGACCGCGGGGTCCAGGTATTTGAGGTGGTGGAGCCTGGTGCCGGCGGCCGCTGCCGGGACTCCGTCGTGAAACACGCCGAGCCCGAGCAGAGGCTCGGTCGTCACGCGTCCCGCGCGCAAGCCCCCGCCGATGTGCCTCCCGGTGGCGATCACGAACGCATCGGCGCGAAACGTCCGGCTTCCGGCGCGCGCCGCGACGACCCGGCCGGGCGCCGTCTCGAACGACGTGATCTCCGTGGCGACCGACCCCAGGGCGAGCGCCTGCTGCAGCCGCCATCCGTGCGGCGAAGGCGCCGCGGCGAGCAGCTCAAAACCGTCCGGCGGGAGGTTCGTGAATCCCGGCGGGTAGGCGATGGCCGCGCCGCGGGCGCGTGGAGCCGGCGCGCTCCGCCCGTACAGGTCCGTGAGCGCGGCCGCCTGCGGCAGGTCCGGGATGGAGATGTCCTCCGCAAAGGCCTCGATCGAGTGCAGCTCTTTGAGGGCCTGGGCGGTCGACGCCGCGTCGTAGTCGCCGACCTGTGGGATCCCGATCACCGCCACCCTCTTTCCGCTCAGCCCGCCCAGCTCGCCCCGCGCCACCGTCTCAGGCACGAGGTTGGCGGGCCTGGCGAGCCCGTGGATATCGGCGTAAAGGCCGCGGCTGCGCCAGCCTCCCTCGAACGCGAGCCCCTCCTTGCCGAGGGCGAGCTGCAGGGTTGAGATCGCGGCGTCGAGCTCGGCGGCAAGTCCGACCGAGTCCATGCCGAGTCGGGCGAGCGGATGCTGCGGACTCTGGAGAACCGCATCCAGGTCGTCGACGATCTCCATCCCACCCGCGTATAGCGCGGTCGCGCCTGGCGCCCTGGCGACGATCGTCACTTCGGCTCCGTCCCGTCGCGCGGCCAGCGCCGCGCAGTAACCCGCGATTCCTCCGCCGACGACGAGGACTTTCGTCAATGCGTAACGATGCGCCGCGTGTCCGCCACGTCCTGCTTCAGCTGCCCGACCAGCTCCTCGGGCGACCCGAATTTGATGTCGGGGTGCAGGTAGCGGACGAACCGAAGCCAAAGCCGCTGTTGATACAGATCGCCCTCGAAGTCGAGCAGGAAGGCCTCGATCTTCAACTCCGTACCACCGAACGTTGGGCGGTAGCCCACGGACAGCGCGGCGACGAAGTCACCCTCGGGCGCGACGACCCGACCGGCGTACGCTCCGAGCGCCGGCACCAGCTTGTTCGGCTGCGGGCTGATGTTTGCGGTCGGAAAGCCGAGCTGTCTGCCGACCTGCGCGCCTAGCTCAACCGGTCCACTCATCTCGAACTCGCGCCCGAGCAGTCGATTCGCCGCCACCACGTCACCGGTGGTCACCAGTCGCCGGATCTCGGAGCTGTGCAGGTCACGGCCGTCAATCTTGAACGGCGGGACGACGACCACGTCGTGACCGTGGCTGCGCAGCCACTCCGCGTTTCCGGTCCGGCCGCGACCAAATGCGAAGTCGAACCCGATGACCCACCGCCGAATTTCCATCACCGCGGACAGGCGGTCGATGAATTCCTGCGGCGAGAGGGCCGACAGCTCGCGGTCGAAACGAATCACGATCGCGTGGTCGATTCCAGCTCGCTCGATCTGGGCGAGCTTTTCCTGCAGCGTCGTGATCGACTGCGGGCAGTTGGCCGGGTCCAGGACGCACCGCGGGTGTGGCTCAAACGTGATGAGCGCCGATTCACCCTTGACTTCGGCCGCGCCGCGAACCGCATGGCCGATCACGTCGAGGTGACCGAGGTGGACTCCGTCGAAGCTGCCGACCGTCAGCGCGACCGGGCCGATGGGACTCGAAGGGAGCCCCAGATGAACCTTCAGGAGAGCACCTTTTCCGGAACAAAGGTCCGGCGCAGCGGGTCCGTATGGCCGAGCGCCACCAGGCGGCCTTCAGCATCGTGGGCGCGGAGCGGCCCCGGCTCGGGCTCAGGGAGAACACGCACTGAACGCCCCTGCCGCACCTGGGCCTCCTGCTCGACGTTCAGCCGAACGCGCTCCATGTCGGGCAGTATGACCTCCGCCGGAAGCAGCCTGTCCCGGACCGCATCGGGTTCTACGAGCTGCTCGATGCGAACCGCATTTTCAATCGTCAGCGGCCCGTAAGCCGTCCGAACGAGCCGGCCGAGATACCCACCGACTCCGAGTTTGTGGCCCAGGTCGCGTGCGATCGAGCGGAGGTAAGTGCCGCTTCCGCATCGCACTTCCACCCGCGCGACCGCGTGCGGCCCGGGCTGGAAATCGAGCAGCGTGGCTTCGTAGACCTCGACCTCGCGAGGCGCGGGGCGCGTCGGTGCGCCTGCGCGCGCAAGCTCGTACGCCCGCTTGCCATCGAGCTTCACGGCCGAAAATGCGGGCGGCTGCTGCTGGATCCGACCGGTGAACTCTGTCAGCGCTGACTCGACGTCTGCCGCGACCAGCCTCGCGGGGTCGCCGACGGCCTCGCGTGGCGCCTCAGCGTCATCGGTGGCCGTGACGAAGCCCAGGTGGATGTCGGCGACGTAGGTCTTCGGCAGCTTCAGAGCGAACTCGGCCAGTCGGGTAGCCGACTCGAACAGCACCGGCAGAACGCCGGTCGCAAGGGGATCGAGCGTGCCGGCGTGGCCGACGCGGTGGGCACCGGTCAGTCTCCTGAGGCGGTTGACGACCGCAAAGGACGTTTCGCCCGCCGCCTTGTCGACGTTCAGTACGCCGGTCGAAAATCGCGAGGCGTCAGAGCTGTGGAGAGGCGGCAAGGATCGCCTCCTTGGCGGCCCCCAGGACAAACCGCACGGCCTCGTCCATCGGCTTTTCGATCTCCGCCCCCGCCGCGCGAATGTGACCGCCGCCCCCGAACGAGGCGCATAGCGCCGCCGCGTCGACCGCGCCACGGCTGCGCACGCTGATCTTGGTCAGGTCGTTGGAGACTTCTTTGAACAGGATCGCGAGCTCGAGGCCGGCGATGCTGTTCAAGGTGTCGATGATGCCCTCAGACTCCGCCATCACAGCGTTCGCCTCTTTCAGCATCCGCCGCGTGACCTTCGCCCAGGCGAGGCGGCCATCCATCTCCACCCTCATGGTGGCGAGGGCGATGCCACTCAGCTTCAGGGTGGTCTCGGGTCGCATCTTGTAAACCTGCGTGGCGATGTGCCCTGGATCGGCACCGAGCCGCGCGAGGCGTGCGGCATCTTCGAGGGCTCGCGGAGTCGTGTTCTCGTGCCGAAATCCACCGGTGTCGGTCAGCAGCGCTACGTACAGGCTGGTGGCGATGGTCGACGTGATCGGGTAGCCGAAGTGGTCGAGCATCTCCATGACCATCTGTCCGACAGCGGAGGCGTTTGGGTCGATCACGTTGATGTCGCCGAAGCGCGTGTTCGAGGGATGGTGGTCGACGTTGATGATGGTGGCGTGGGTGGCGATGGTCCGCACCGCATTGCCTGAGCGCTCCAGGTTGCCTGAGTCGAAGAAGAAGACGAGCTGAGGGTCGACGCCGTGCGGAGGCTCGGCCAGTATGTTGTCGAATCCCGGCAGGAACCCGTACATCTCGGGCAGCGGCGGCGGCACGAGCACCCAGACGTCCTTGCCCTCGGTGCGCAATGCCTCGGCGAAAGCGAGGCTGCAGCCGAGCGTGTCGCCATCTGCATCCTTGTGACCGAAGATCAGGATCTCCTGGTTCGCGTCGATGAGCTCCTTGATCTCGTCATAGGTGTGCGGCTTGTCGCGTTTGGCGGTTGCTATGGCGTGTGCTCCTGGTTCCCGTTGCTGTCCTGCGGCAGGACTTCCTTCAACAGCTCGGAGATGTGGACGCTGTACTCGATCGACGGGTCGAGCTCGAATCGGAGCTCGGGTGAGAACTTGAGGTTGTGCAGACGCCGGCCGAGCTCGTGGCGGATCAACCCCTTTGCCGATACAAGACCCCTGATCGAGGCCTTTTGCTCATCTGCGCTGCCGAGCACGCTGACGCGAACCCGCGCCGCCCGCAAATCCGGTGACATGCGCACGCCGGTGATGCTGACGAATCCGATGCGTGGATCCTTGAGCTCGCGCCGGATGATGGACATGATCTCCTCCCGCACCTGCTCCCCCACCTGATCCGCGCGGTAGCTGGTCATGCTGACCACCGCCTTTAGCGAGTGCACGCTCGCTTAAATTTCTTCCCGCTCGAGTCGGTACGTCTCCATCGTGTCCCCAGGCTGGAAGTCTTCCCAGCCTTCGAGCCCGATGCCGCACTCCTGGCCTGCCGGCATCTCACGCACGTCCTCTTTGAAGTGCTTGAGCGAGTTGATGCGTCCTTCGTGGACCATCTCTCTGGCCCGGAAAAGCTTGACCCAGCCTCCACGGCTGACCTTGCCCTCCACCACGCGGCTCCCGGCGATGAGGCCGGTGCGCGGGATCTTGATCGGGGTGATGACCTCGACCCTGCCCTCGCGAATCTGACGATACGTCGGCTCGCGCAAGCCCTTGGCAGCGCGCTCCACGTCTTCGGTGAGCTTGTAGATGACGTCGTAGTACCGGACCTCGACCTTCGCGCGTTCGGCCGCGGCGGTGCTGGAGGGGGTCGGCTTGAGGTTGAAGCACACGACGATGGCGCTCGACACTCCGGCGAGCAACAGGTCGGAATCGCTCACCGCGCCCACGCCCTGGCCCACGATCTTGATCGCGACGACCGGGTCTTCGATCTTCTGCAGCGCCGCAAGCAACGCCTCGAGCGTGCCCTGAGCGTCGGCCTTGACGACCAGGCTCAGCTCCTTGACCTCGCCTTCCTTGGCGCGGCGGGCCAGGTCCTCGAGTGTGATGCGAGGCGCGACGTCGCGCGCCGCCTCCTGCGCGCGCTTCTCGGTGAGCTTTGTCAGCGCGATCTGGCGGGCTGCCTTTTCCGAGCCGACGACCTGGAAGATGTCACCCGCCTGGGCGACTTCGCTGAGACCCGACACGACGACCGGCGTCGCCGGCGGTGCGTCGGTCACGCTCCCGCCGCGGTCATCCGCCAGCGCGCGGACGCGGCCGTAGATGTGACCGCATACGAAGTCGTCGCCGACCTTGAGCGTTCCGGCCTGGACGAGCACGGTCGCCACCGGACCCCGACCGCGTTCCAGGTGAGCGTCGACGATGGTCCCGATCGCGTGGCGGTCGGGGTTGGCTTTCAGCTCGAGGATGTCGGAGGAAAGCACGATGGTGGTCAGCAGGTCGTCGATCCCCTTCCCCGTCTTGGCGCTGAGATGGACGCACTCGTGCTCGCCGCCGTAGTGCCGCGTCACGATGCCCTGCTCGGCGAGCTGCTGGTGGACGCGGTCCGGGTTGGCGTTGTCCTTGTCGATCTTGTTGATCGCGACGATGATCGGAACCTTAGCCGCGCGTGCATGGTGGATGGCCTCGACCGTTTGCGGCATCACGCCGTCATCGGCGGCGACCACCAGCACCACGAGGTCGGTGACCTGGGCGCCGCGGGCGCGCATGGCCGTGAACGCTTCGTGGCCGGGCGTGTCGATGAACACCACAGGATGTCCGTCCGCGGTCTCGATCTTGTAAGCGCCGATCCGCTGAGTGATGCCACCGGCCTCGCCCGCCGCCACGCGGGTCTGGCGGATGGCGTCGAGGATCGAGGTCTTGCCGTGGTCCACGTGCCCGAGCACAGTCACGATCGGCGGCCTGGTCTTCAGCTTGGTCGGGTCTTCGTTGGCGAGAGAGAACAGCTCCTCGCGCGACGTGGTCACCACGTTGCCCTCGCCTTCCGCCGACTCGACGGCCACCACGTCCTCGCTGGCCACCGGCTCGACCGTGTAGCCGAACTCGTCCGCCACGACCTCCGCTGTGGCGAAGTCGATGACCTGGTTGATGGTGACGAGGATCTTCGAAGCCATCAGCTTCTTGATGACCTCAACCGGGCTGACGCTCAGCTTCTCCGCCAGGTCTTTGACCGACAGGGTGGGTGGAAGCACGGCCCGGCGATCGCCGTTCGTTTCGATCTTGGTCATGGTCGCCGGCTTGAACGCGGACCGGGCAGCCTCGATCGCACCGGGCGCCAGCGGCGCCGCGGTGTTGCGGGTCAGCCTGCGCTGCTGCAGGAAGTTGACCAGCTCCTTCTGGCTGATGCCAAGTTCGCGCGCGAGTTCGTGTGCCTTCATCTGGAACTACTGATTATGCCGCCCAGGGCGAATTCGAAACCTGAGGGGGGTCGACCGCATGAGTTGATTTAGACGTCCCCACCCGGCCTTCGGCCGACCTCCCCGGCTAGCGGGGAGGTGAAAGCTGAGACCACACCTCAGCCGGGACTTGAGCTCCCAGAGCTCGGTCAAGGGCTCGGCGTTTGCGGGCGGTTTCCTGGCACGTCGGGTCGGTGTGGATATAGGCGCCACGGCCCGGCATCCGACCTGAAACGTCTACCGCGACGCCGCCTTCCGGACTGCGCACGACGCGGATCAGCTCGGCTTTGCCGGCCTCCTGCCGGCATGCGACGCAGGTCCTAGTCGGTTGACGACGAGCCTTCGCCAACCGGTTCCACAGTCTCGCTGGGCTTGATGTCGATCCGGTAGCCGGTCAGCTTGGCCGCCAGTCGGGCGTTCTGCCCGTCGCGGCCGATCGCCAGCGAAAGCTGTCCCCTCGGCACCAGCACGGTCGCCGTGCGGGTCACCCGGTCGATCGACACCTTTTCGGCCTTGGCCGGACCGAGCGCCGCTGCGACGAATGCTTCCGCGTCGTCCGACCACGGGACGATGTCGACGTGCTCGCTTGCGAGCTCGCTCAGAATCGCGCGGTGCCGGACCCCTTTCGGCCCGACGCACGCGCCGACCGGATCGAGACTCGGTTGGCTGGACGAGACGGCGATCTTGGTCCGCAGCCCCGGCTCGCGTGCGATGGCGCGCACCTGCACCGTGCCTGCCTTGATCTCGGGCACCTCTGCCTCGAGCAGGCGGTGGACAAACGCGCGGCCGCCGCGCGAAACGCGGACCTGCGCCTGTCTCCGGTTTTGCTGTGGCTCGAGGATGACGACCAGCACGGGACGGCCCGGTTGGAGCTGCTCGCCCGGAATCTGCTCCTCGGGCGGCATCACGCCTTCCGCGCGTCCAAGGTCGATGTAGACGATGCCTGACTCGATGCGGTCGACAATTCCTGTCGCCAGCTCACCCTTGTGCTCAGCCACGTCGCGCAGGACCTTGTCCCGCTCGAGGTCGTGGATGTGACGCAGGACGGCGTGCTTGGCGGTTTGCGCAGCCATCCGCTTGAAGTCATCGGAGGGCAGCTCCTGCTCGACGCTCGTCCCATCCGGGCGCAGAACTTTGCTTCGCACGTCCAGCGCCCCGGTCGCGGTGTCGAGACGCACCGTCACATGGCCAGGCGGGCTGAACGCGCGTATGTATGCAACCGCGAGGGCGCTCTCGACGGTGTGCAGCATCTCCTCGAAAGGAATGCCGACCTCGGCGCAAAGCGCGCTCAGCGCTTCGGCCAAGCTCTCCGTGGACGGCTCAGATTGCGACCGCGAGCCTGCCCGCGACAACGTCTTCCCATGCGAGATGAATGATCACCGGCGCTCTGCCGCGCGCGCCGGGCGACTGCACCGCGATGCCCGCGCCGTCGACGGCCACCAGCTGACCCTCGACGACGGACTCGGTCTCGCCGCTTCGATAGCGGATGTTGACCCGCTTGCCATTGAATCGTTCGTACTCGTGATGCGTGCGAAGAGGGCGCTCCGCGCCAGGCGATGAAACCTCGAGGTCGTACGGACCCTGGATCAGGTTCGCATGGTCGAGCAGGGGGCCGGCGACTCTGCTGACGCGCTCGCAGTCCTCGATCGTGATCGGCTCATTGTGGTCGATGGAGATGCGGAGGGTGCGCCCCGCCTGGCCCGACTGGTCGAGCGCGTACAGCTCATAGCCCATGTGATTGAGCGTGGGCTCGAGCAGCTCCTTGATCGACGATATAGGCCAGGTCGGCATGTCCGATGTCTTCTTCTTCCCGTAACGCTAACGCACGGGCTGGAGCTTCCGCCACACCACGAGCAGCGGCGCGGCGTTGAAGATCGAGCTGTACGTCCCGGACACCACGCCGATCATCAGCGCCAGGGCCAGGCCCTGCAGGCTTGGTCCGCCCGCGATCAGGATCGCGGCCAGGACCAGGACGACGGTGAAACTGGTGATGATCGATCGGGCTGCGGTCTGCATGATGCTGAGGTTCACGACCTGCTCGAACGAAAGGCGCTGGCTCACGCGCAGGTTCTCGCGGATCCGGTCGAACACGACGACGGTGTCGTGGACCGAAAAGCCCACCACGGTAAGCACGGCGGTCACGAAGAAAGCATCGATCTCGCCGATACGCAGGTTCAACACCCTGCCGAGGATCGAGAAGATGCCGGTGAGAACGAATACGTCGTGCAGCAGCGCGGCGACGGCCGACCCTCCGAACTGAAAACCCGCCCGCCATCCGCCGGGCACGTTGTGGAACCAGATCGAAAGGAGGATCAGGAGCCCGGTCGCGGCGATTGCGACCGCAAGCAGCGAGAGCTGGATGGTCTCGCCGGCGATGGTCCCCCCCACTTCGAGGATTTGATTCACGGTCATGGGGCCGAGCTTGCTCTGCAGGTCGCTCTGCACGTTGGTCACCTGGCCGGCGTTCAGCGGCGGGTAGCGAATGATGTAGCCGCCGCCGGTCGTCTGGATGACAGAGCCGCCCGCGCTTTCCGAGTCGACCGCCGCCTCCACCTGAGGCAGCGTCGGGTGATTCGCGAAGTTGACCGTCAGCTCGGTCCCACCGGCGAAGTCGATGCCGAGCCGGAACCCGTGGGTCGCCATCGAGATGATGCCGGGGACGATGATGATCAGAGAGAGGGCGAAGAACACGTTGCGCCGGCCGATGATGTTGAGCCGGCGGACTTTTGGCGGCTTTGCGGGTTCGGGCTCTTTCTCCGGCTCTTTGGTGGCCCCGTCCGGGACGATGTCCGCAGACTGCTCCTCGGCCTTGACGTCAGACAGCTCGGACACGGTCGACCCCCAGCAGGCTGGCGCGCCGGAAGCGGCTGGAGATCAGCACGATCGCGAGCAGGTTGTGGGTCACCACGATCGACGACACGAGGCTGACCAGGACGCCGATGGCGAGCGTCAGCGCGAACCCCTTGACCGCCGAGGGACCGACGAAGCCGAGGATCGCACACGTCCACAAGGTCGACCCGTTCGAGTTCCAGATCGCGGGCCACGCGCGTCGCACGGCCGCATCCACCGCGGCGGCGATGGTTCGCCCGGCGCGCACCTCTTCTTTGAAGCGTTCGAAGATCAGCACGTTTGCGTCGACGGCCATACCTACGGACAAGATGAAGCCGGTGATGCCCGCCAGCGTCAGCGTCACCGGGATGAACTTGAACAGCGCGAGCACCACGCCTGCGTAGAACAGCAGCGCCAGGCTCGCGAGCAGGCCAGGGACGCGGTAGTACAGGATCATGAACAGCACCACGATCGACAGGCCGAGCAGCCCGGCCGCCAGGCTCAGCTTGACCGCCTCCGCACCCAGCGTCGCGCTCACCTGAGTCACGTCCAGCGCCACAAGGTCGACCGGCAGCGAGCCAGAGTTGATGCCCGTCGCGAGGTCGTTGGCGCTCTGCTGGGTGAAGGAGCCGGAAATCGTCGCGTTGCCGCCGGGGATCTCCTGGATGGTGATGGGGTCGGTCAGGAGCTTGCCGCAGACCGTGCCCTCTGCCTGGGTGGCGAGGCAGGCGGGATCATACGGGGCCGTTACCTTGGCGGCGTAAGAAGGGTCCTCCCAGTTGTCGATGTCCTTCTGGGTCAGGTCGAGCCAGATCGCGAGATGGCGCTGCGGACAGTTGGCGGTCGCGGAGGTGTTGACGTCACCGGGACAGGCCGCTACGTTCTCGCGCGTCAGGTTGTCGAAGAGCGTCGCCCCGGCGGATGTGAATCCGATGTTCACGACCCAGCTGACGCCTGTGGAGTCGATCGTTGCGCTCGCGCTCGAGATGTCGTCCCCGGTCAGACCGGTGAGCGCAGGTTTGTATCCGGGCTGGGGACCGCCCGTGACCTTGGGGTCCGGGACCCACTTCGTATAGACCAGCTTGGACACCGCGCCGATTGTTCTCTGGGCTTGCGCGGCGGTGACGCCCGCAAGGTCCACCGTGATCCGGTCGTAGTTCGTCCCCGCGCCACGGATCTCGGGTTCGTTGACACCCAGCGCGTTGACGCGCTTGTTGATGACCGCGATCGTCCTCTGCTGGACCTCGGAGCGGTTCTGGCCGGCGGGGAAGTTGGTGAGCTGGTAATCGATGTGGGTGCCGCCCGCCAGGTCGAGGCCTTTGTGGAAGTAGAGCTGCCAGCTGCCGAAGTTGGGCGGCAGCCCCGCCACGTCACCCGTCAGCGGAAGGTGGTTGGCGATGCGGTAGACGTAACCCGCGCCGTCGATGAACAGCGAAAAGATCAGGACGGCGACAACGATCAGGCGGATGGGGCCGCTGAGGACTATGTGCACGGCAGCCGATCAGTGTACGTACTACCCATCTACCGCTGCCGGAAGACGAGGTTGAGCACGACTGTGAGAACGACGGACAGCACGATGCTCGTCGCGATCGGGACATAGACGGTGACGCTGCCGCTGCGGAAGGTGAAATCGCCCGGGAGGTGGAGCCGGCCGAACACCATCAGCGCCCCGCCGACGATCACGAGGACCACGCCGAAGAAGAGGACCATCCTCCCCACATCAGCCATACCTACTTACAGTAGTCGCGGCTGCTGGGGTTCGGGACTTGGTGGCGTGACTCCCATGTGCCGGTAGGCGAGCTCGGTGGCCACCCGCCCGCGGGACGTCCGGGCGAGGAAGCCGATCTGGATCAGGTAGGGCTCGTGCACGTCCTCGATCGTTTCCGGCTCCTCCGAGAGGGACGTCGCCAGCGTGTCCAGCCCGACGGGGCCGCCCCTGAACTTGACGATCACCGTCTCGAGCAGCTGGCGATCGAGCGGTTCGAGGCCGAGCTCGTCCACCTCTAGCTTGCCCAGCGCCACGCGGGTGGTGTCGACGGTCGCCCGCCCGTCCCCGCGCACCTGGGCGTAGTCACGCACCCGCCGCAGGAGCCGGTTCGCGACGCGGGGCGTGCCGCGCGCCCGGCGGGCGATCTCTGATACCGCTTCGTCGTGGATCTCGATGTCGAGGATCCGGGCCGACCGGCCGACGATCTTCTCGAGCTCGGCTTTGGTGTAGAAGTCGAGCCGGTAGACGGCGCCGAAGCGATCGCGCAGCGGCCCGCTCAAAAGACCCTGCCGGGTCGTGGCGCCGACGCAGGTGAAGTGGGGCAGCGGCAGGGTGGCGGCGCTGGCCCCCACGCCCTTGCCGAGCACGGCATCGAAGCGGAAATCCTCCAGCGCCGGATAGAGCGACTCCTCCACCACCGTGTTCAAGCGGTGGATCTCGTCGATGAAGAAGACGTCCCGTGTGGTGAGGTTCAAGAGGATCGAGCCGAGGGCGCCCTGGTGATCGATGGCGGGTCCAGAGCTGACCTTGATGGCAACGCCGAGCTCGTTGGCGATGATGTGCGCGAGCGTCGTCTTGCCCAGGCCCGGCGGACCGCACAGCAGGACGTGCTCCACCGGCTCGTCGCGGCGGCGCGCGGCTTCCAGCAGGATGCTCAGGTTCTCCCGGACCTGCTCCTGGCCGACGTACTCGGCGAGGAATCGGGGACGCAGAGTGAGGTCGAACTGCTCGTCGTCCGACCGGGCGTCGAGGACTTTGTCCTCTGTCATTTGCGTCCCAGGGACTTGAGCGCGGTGGCGAGCGCTTCTTGAGTCGAAGGCGACGCCTTCCAGTCCACCGAGTCCATGCCGGAGCGGGCCTCCTGCGACGAATAGCCGAGATTGCGCAGCGCCGACTCGACCGCCTTCGGCACGGCGCCGTCGCCGGACATGGCCGCCGCGCGCGGCACAACCTCGAGAGCCGCCACCGCGTCCAGCCGCGGCTTCAGCTCGATGATCACCTTAGCCGCGGTGCGGGGGCCGACACCGCTGGCACGCCTGATCGGCGCTGCATCCTCGCTCATGATGGCGCGCTTGAGGACCTCGAGGCTGGACGCGCTCAGGATGTTCAACCCGACCTTCGGTCCGACGCCGTCGACCTGGATCAGCATCTCGAACATCTCCAGCTCGTCGACCGTCGCGAATCCATAGAGGGCGAGCTGGTCCTCTCTCACTTGCGTGTGGATGTGCAGCTCAACATCGCCCCCGGGCGGCGGCAGCTGCTGCCTGGTTTGCGTCGCGACGCTGACCAGGTATCCGACACCGCCTACGTCCAGCACGATGAAATCGGGACCCGCCCGGCGCACGACCCCGCTGAGGTGGGCGATCACGATATGGCGGCTCTCGTGAAACGCCGGCTGCGCGCGTGGCAGAGCGCGATGGCGACTGCATCGCGCGCGTGGTCGTCAAGCCTCCCCTCGGGCATCTTCACCTGAGCCGCCAGCATTCGCCCGATCTGCGTCTTGTCGGCGTTGCCGTAGCCGGTGAGGATCACCTTGACCTGGCTCGGCTTGTACTCGAACACCGGAACGCCGCATTCCTCGAGCACGTTGAGGATCGCGCCGCGCGCTTGCGCCACCCCAACCGCGCTCGTCGCGTTGCGGCCCATGAAGAGCTCTTCGATCGACGCTTCCGCCGGCGGATGCTCCGCGAGGAGGGCGCGCAGGTGGTTGGTGATGGTCAGCAGCCGCGCGCCGTCGCGGCCGGGAATTGTCACGACGGTGCTGCAAGCCAGCACGAGATTTGGTTCAGCAAAAAGCGCGAAGCCGGTCCCGGCCAAGCCCGGATCGATGCCGAGGATCAGGCCGTTGCGAGTTCCAGGCATTTGTCCATTCGGTTCTACACCTGTGCTGAGACGCGTTCAAGGACGTCGGATGGGATGTCGAAGTTGGCGTAAACCTGCTGGACGTCGTCGTCCTCTTCCAGTGATTCCATCAGCCTCAGCACGGCGGCGGCTTTGTCCTCGCCGACCGCGACCGTCTGCTTCGGCTGCATCGTGATCTCGGCGTTCTCGACGCTGACGCCGAGCGCTTCCAGGGCGGCCTTCACTTTTTCGAAAACCCCCGGCGGAGTTGTGATCTCGACCGACTTGCCGTCGACCTGCACGTCGTCCGCGCCCGCTTCGATCGCGGCCAGGCCGACCTCCTCCGGGTCGTGCTTGCCGGCGTTGACGGTGATCACGCCCTTACGCTCGAACATCCACCCGACCGCGTTGCTCTCCGCCAGGTTGCCGCCGAGCTTGGAGAAGCGATGACGGATCGATGCCGAGGTGCGGTTGCGGTTGTCCGTCAGTGCGTCGGCCATGACCGCGACGCCGGCGGGGCCGTAGCCCTCATAGCGGACTTCCTCCAACCTCTCACCGGCGAACTCCCCCGTCCCCCGCTCAATGGCGTTCTTGATCTTGTCGGTCGGCATGTTCATGTCGCGGGCTTTCTGTATCGCCAGGCGCAGCCGGAAGTTGCTGTCCGGGTTCCCGCCGCCCTCGCGCGCGGAGATCGTGATCTCCCGGCTGGCCCGGGTGAACGCCTGGCCGCGCTTGGCGTCGACGATCGCCTTCTTGTGCTTGATCCCGGCCCATTTGGAGTGCCCGGACATCAGGTGCAATCTCCGAACATGCTTTCGATCATTTTAGTTCGATATACCGCCTCCGAGCCGACAAAACGTCTCCCGGCGCGGGCGCCGGTGAATCCAGGCCCACCTTCTCTTTATTGACCCGGACGCCTCCCTGCTCGAGCAATCGTCTCGCTTCGTTGCGACTATTGGCAATCCCGGTGGCTACGAGGAGGCTGACCAGGTCAGTAGGGCCGACGATCGTGTGAGTCTCCTTCTGGTCGGGGATTTCGCGCTTGCGAAACTTCGTGTTGAAGTCTTCTTCGGCGCGCTTAGCCGCCTCGTCGCCGTGGAGACGGTCGACAAGCTGGCGTGCCAGCGCAGCCTTGGCGTCACGCGGCCCGAGCGCCAGCACCTCTGCTTGCTGTATCGGATCCAAACCTGAGACCAGCCGCACGTACCTCTCGATCAGTTCGTCGCGAATGGACATGGTCTTGCCGTAGATCTGCTCCGGCGGCTCGTTGATCCCGATGTAGTTGCCCAGCGACTTGCTCATCTTCTGGACCCCGTCGGTGCCTTCCAGCAGGGGGAAGACGGCGACGTCCTGCGGCTCCTGACCGTAAGCCTTCTGGATCTCGCGGCCGAAGAGAAGATTGAAGAGCTGGTCCGTCCCGCCGATCTCGACGTCCGCCTTCACTGCGACTGAGTCGTACGCCTGGTTGAACGGGTAGAGGATCTCGTGCGCTCCCACCGCAGCCCCGGACTTGATGCGCTCGGCGAAATCTTCGCGCTGGAGGACCTGCTGCAGCGTGGCTTTGGCCAGGAGACGAAGGATGTCGGCGGCCGACATCGCGGCCAGCCATTCCGAGTTGCGACGCACCTCGATCTTCTTGCGATCGAGAACGAGGTCAAGCTGCTTGAAGTATGTCTCGGCGTTCTTCTCGACCTGGTCTTCCGTGAGCATCGGCCGCGTTTCGGAACGCCCGCTCGGATCGCCGATCATCGCCGTGTAGTCGCCGATGATCACCACCACCGTGTGGCCTTCGTCCTGGAACATTCGGAGCGTGTCCAGCACGACCAGGTGCCCCACGTGAAGGTCCGGAGCAGTCGGATCGAGCCCTAGCTTCACGCGCAGCCGTTCCCCGCGCTCGAGGCGCGAACGAAGGTGACCCTCGACGTCGATCTTCACCGCCCGCTCGTGCAGGCGCTGGAACAGACCGCTGCCCACCGCTCGAGCTTAGGGAATGACCGGGTTGGGACCGAAGTAGATCTGTGGATCTCCAGGCAGCAGTGGCTGGAACAGGGCGATGATCGGCTTGTCGATCGCGTTGACCAGGCTGACCATGAACGCCGAACGGTGCACCGAATCGCGAAGGCCCTGCTGCGTCGGGTCCAGCTGAGCTCCGCCGATGGGGTTGGCGGCCTGTCCGAGCTCATAGACGACGACCACCGAGAGCAGGATCGCCGTGATCAGCCCCAGCGCTGTGCCGAGGCTCCGGTTCAGGACGACGGCTGGGACCTGGATCTGTTTGTGCGCGATCTGGGTCGCGGCCTCGACCAGGAGAAGGAGGAAGACGATGATCCCGAAAAAGCCATAGATGCGGCCATCCGGCACCTCCATGCTGGACGTCTGCTGCAAGATGCCGCCCGTCTGCAGGCCCAGGTTCGTCGCGGCCCACACCGCCACGAACAGTGCGACGAGTCCGATGAAGCGCCGGATGAGGCCGCTGAAGTACCCGCCCACGCCGTACGCGACGATGAGCACGATTGGAAAGATGTCGATCCACGTCACTTGGCGCTTCTCCCGAAACAGCACGCACAGGCGTGCGCAAACCGCGCCGGTATCACTCTCTGAACCTGGCTCGGTGTCTTTTCTCCAGTCCCAACTTGATCTCCGCCATCACCTTATCCACTTCGGCGTCCGTCAGGGTGCGCTCCGGGCTTCGGAAAGTCAAGGTAAACGCGACGCTCTTGTGACCCTCGGAAACCTGGGCGCCGCGGTACTCGTCGAACGCCCGGACGTGCTCCAAAAGATCGCCGGCCACCTCTTTGATGGCGGTATGCAGCACCCCGGCCGCCACCGTCTCGTCCACGATCACCGCCAGGTCGCGCTGCACCCTCGGGAATCGCGGCAGAGGCTGTGCGCGCGGTATGCGCGATTCGGCAACCATCGGTTCCACGTCGACCTCGAACGCGACGACCCTTCCGTCGATCCCGGCTCCTGCGGACACGGTCGGATGGAGCTCGCCGATGTAACCGAGCTGGCGGCCGTCCAGCATGACCGCTGCGCACCGGCCAGGGTGAAACAGCTCGGCTGACGCCCTGTCGTACATGCACGACGGGGCTGACATCGCGGCGACGCAGCCGTCGAGCACCGACTTCAGTCGGTACAAGGCGTCGCGTCCCTCGTCTGCGGTTGCGCCCGCGGACGCGAGGGCGGCCAGACGCAGCGGCTCCTCCGGCTGCCCGCCGTTGTGGTCGCCCACCCGCGCGAGATACGCCTCGGCGATCTCATAGATCCGGATGTCGAGGCGCCCGCGGTCGCGATTCAACGCCATCGCGTCCATCAACGAAGGCAGCAGGGATGTGCGCAGGGTGTCCATGTCGTCGCTGAGAGGGTTGGAGACGCGCATGGCGTGAGCCGCGATGCGCAGCGCCTCCAGCTGCCGGCCGGACACAAGGGCCGGACTCCATGTCTCGCTATAGCCCGCGCCCGCCAGGACCTCGCGGATCGCGTCCAGCCGGCGGTCGAGGCTTGGTGTCGCCGGGGTCCATCTCTCGTGGCGGCGCCCGGGCAGCGTCGGCGGCACGCGGTCGTATCCATGGACGCGCCCGACCTCTTCCACCAGGTCCTCGGGAATCGTCACGTCGAGCCGGAACACGGGCGGCAGCACGTCCCACTCGCCGTCGCCCATCACCTTGACGTGGAAGTTGAGCCGCTTGAGGATCGACTCGGCCTCCTCGAGCGGCACGTGCGTGCCGAGGACATCGTCGATCAATGCCGGTCTCAGGATCACGCGGACCGGCTGCTGCGGACGTGGATAGACGTCGGCCCATTCGCGGTGCACCGTGCCACCGGCCAGCTCAGCGATGAGGGACGCTGCGCGGCGCGCTCCAGCCAGTGCCAGCTCAGGCGGCAGCGCCCTCTCGAATCGCGATGACGCCTCGGTACGGAGGCCGAGCGCGCGTGAGGTCTGCCGCACGCTTGCTCCGTTGAAGTTCGCCGACTCGAGCAGGATGTCGGTGGTCGCCGTGGTCACCGCCGTCTCCTCCCCACCGATCACGCCCGCGATCGCCACCGGGCGCAGCGCATCGGCGATGACCAGCATGTCGGGCGTCAGGTCCCGCACGACGCCGTCGAGCGACAGCAACTTTTCTTTTTCGCGAGCGCGGCGCACGTGGATGGCAGGTCCGTTCAGCCTCGCGAGGTCGAAGGCATGGAGAGGCTGCGCGTACTCGAAGAGGACGTAGTTCGTGATGTCGACGATGTTGTTGATCGGTCGCACACCGCACGCGCGCAGCCGCCGCTGCATCCAGTCAGGGCTGCGGCCGACCCTGACGCCCTTGATCACGCCACCGATGTACCGACTGCACAGGTCCGGGTCGTCGACGCTGACCTTCACCAGTTCGCGACCTGGCGGATCCGCGGTGCCTGTGAAGGACGGCATGAAGTCGCGCTTCATCGGACGGCCGAGGCCGGCCGCGAGCTCGCGCGCAACGCCGAGGTGGCCCATGCAATCGGGGCGGTTGGAGGTGATCTCCGCCTCCATGATCGCCTGGCTCGGGATGATCGAAGTCAGGGGATCGCCGGGTTTGCCGCGATCGAGGAGCAGGATGCCCGAGTGGTCCTCGCCCAGCATCAGCTCGTCCGCCGAGCACAGCATTCCGCTCGCCTTGAAGCCGGCTATGTTCATGTCCTTGACCACCTTGCCGTTGGGCACCGTCGTGCCGGGCAGCGCGACCGGGACGAGCGTGCCGGGCACCGCGTTGGGAGCCCCCGCGATGATCTGCTCCACCCGCACGCCGATGTCCACCTGGTGGATCCACAGAGGAGTGCGGGACTTCGGATGAGGTTTTTGCTCGAGGACCTTGCCGATGACGATGTTGGAGAGGTCGACCATCGTCAGTGACTCCACCTCGACACCAAGACGCGTCAGGACGTCGGCGGCATCTTTGGGCGTCACACCGTCGAGGTCGAGGAAATCGCCGAGCCACTCGTAGCTGATACGCATGGCCTAGGTCCGCGCGCCTCGCAATGCCGGATAGTCCGGACTATCCGATATTTCCGCGGGCAAAAAGGCCCGATAGTCCGGACTAACCGGGGTTGTGCCCGGATGCGTCATTAGAACTGCTCCAGGAAGCGCAGGTCTGATTCGTAGAAGAGGCGGATGTCGTCGACGTCGTGCTTCAGCATCGCCATGCGCTCGATGCCGAAACCCCACGCGTATCCGTTCCACTGCGCGGGGTCGATGCCGCCGTTGCGCAGCACCTGCGGATGCACCATTCCGCAACCGCCGACCTCGAGCCAGCCCTTGTGCCGGCAGCTCTTGCAGCCCATCCCGCCGCAGATCCCGCAAGACACGTCGAACTCGAAGCTCGGTTCGGTGAACGGGAAGAAGCTTGGGCGCACGCGCACCTTGCGCTCGCGGCCGTAGAGCGACTGGATCATGTAGAGCAGCGTTCCTTTCAGGTCACCGAAGGTAAGACCCTTGTCCACCGCAAGGCCCTCGACCTGGCTGAAGTAAGGAAGTCGCGTCGCTTCCGGCGCGTCTCGCCGGTAGCAGCGACCCGGCGTGATGATGTAGATCGGAGGCTCCTTGATGCGCTGCATCGCGTGAATCTGGACAGGCGACGTGTGTGCGCGCAGCAGCAGCTCGGGGCTGAAGTAAAACGAGTCCCACATCTCGCGCGCCGGATGTCCGGCCGTGATGTTGAGCGCCTCGAAGTTGTACCACTCGGTCTCGACCTCGGGACCCAGCTCGACCTGGTAGCCGAGCGACTCGAGCACGGTCTCGATCTGGCGGCGCACCTGGGTCAGGACATGGACATGGCCGCGGTCGAGCGGCGGTCCGGGGAACGTGACGTCGATCGCCTCCGTTTCGGCGAGATCGGCCAGCCGATTCTCCTCGAGCTGGGAGCGCCGGCCGGAAAGCGCCTCCTCGATGGCCCGCTTGGACTCGTTGACGGCTTTGCCGAGGGCCGCCCTCTCCTCCGGGCTCAGCTTGTCGATGCCCTCGAGAAGCTTGCTCACGCGGCCGCTCTTGCGGCCAAGGTACTCGACCTCCAGCCGCTCGAGCTCGGCGGAGGTCTGGGCCTTGCCGATCGCGGCAACCGCCTCCGCGGTGAGGGCCGACGGGTCAGTCATGTGCGGCGCCGCCTGATCTCGAACAGGATCAATGCCGCCGCGGCGGCCACGTTGAGCGACTCGACACCCTCCGTTAGCGGCACGGTCACCAGCTTGAGGTCTTTGCGGGACAGGCCGTGGGTCTCGCTGCCGAGCACGATCATGCCCGCAGACTCTATCGGCGCCTCGGCCAGCGGTGCACCGCCGGAAGGCGAGGCCCCGAAGCCGTCGAGCCCGTCGAGGTCCTTCCAGTGCGCCCTCGCCACCTTCAAGCGGAACACGTTTCCAGCCGAGGCGCGCACGGCTTTCGGCCCGAACGGGTCAGCGCTCCCCGGCAGAACTGCAAGCGCGGGGGCGCCCGCCGCAGCCGCGGTGCGCGCGATCGCACCGACGTTGCCTGGGTCCTGCACGCCGTCGAGCACGATGAGCGGCCAGCCGGCACCTCTCGCCGCACCGATCGCCTCCGCCGGCGATGCTTCGTTGATGCGTGCGATCGCGATGGCGCCCTGAGGTGTGACGGTCTGGGTCGCGGCACGAAACGCGGCCGGAGTCAGAGTCACGCGCGATTCGCTGTGAAACGGGAGCTTGTCGCCCTCGCGCACAGCGATCACCTCGAAAGCGAGCCCGGCCGCCTTCGCCTCCGCGAGCACGCGTGGACCTTCCAGGAGGACGAGGCCTGGCTCGCGCCGGTGGGCGAGGCGCCGCAGCCGGCGGACGACCTCGTTGTCCGGGCTCGAGATCAGCTGGTCAGAGGGCTTTCTTAGCAACCTCCACCAGCCGAGCAAAGGAACCGCTGTCGCGCACGGCCAGGTCAGCCAGCATCTTGCGGTCGATCTCCACTCCGGCCTGGCGAAGGCCGTGCATCAGCTTGTTGTAGGGCAGCCCCGACTGCCTCGAAGCCGCGTTGATCCGCGCGATCCACAGCCGGCGCATCTCGCGCTTGCGGCGGCGGCGGTCGCGGAACGCGTAGGCGAGGGCGTGCAGGACCGCTTCGTTGGCAGGCCGGAAGAGCAGCTTCTTGGAGAGGCGGAAGCCCTTCGCGCGATCGAGGATCGCCTTGTGGCGGCGATGCGCAGGGACACCGCGCTTGACCCTTGCCATGCCCTAGATCCCCAGGGCCCGGCGCACCGTCTTGCGGTCCGCCTTCGAAACCGGCTGCTTGTTCTCGTAGTTGCGCTTGCGCTTCTTCGACTTGTGCTCGAGCAGGTGGCTCTTCCACGCGGCGGCGCGCATCAGCTTGCCGTTCTTCGTCACGCGGACGCGCTTGGCGATTCCTTTCTGTGTCTTGAGCTTAGGCACTGGTTGCTGCTTGCTCCTTCGTGGCGCCCTGACGGCTCGGCGCCAGGATCATGAAAAGGTTCTTTCCTTCCAGCAGCGGCTGGCGCTCGATGACCGCGAACTGCTTGGCGTCGTCCGCCACTCGCTCGAGAATCCTTCGCCCGATCTCCTGGTGGACCATCTCGCGGCCCCGGAACATGATCGTCACCTTGACCTTCTCTCCTGCTTCGAGGAACTGTCGCAATCCCTTGAACTTGGTCTGGAAATCGTGCTCGGCGACTTTAGGCCGCAGCTTCATCTCCTTCAGCTTGGTGACGTTCTGCTTGCGCCGCTGGTCTTTCTCCTTCTTGACGGTCTCGAACTTGTAGCGTCCGTAGTCCATCAGGCGGCAGACGGGCGGGCTCGCTTGCGGCGCCACCTCGACGAGGTCGAGCCCCTTCTCGTTTGCGATGCGAAGCGCGGCATCCAGCGACAACACGCCTAGCTGGTTGTTCTGGTCATCGATCAGCCGCACTTCGGAACTGCGGATCTGATCGTTGATCCTTAGCTCTTTAAACGGTATGGGACGCTACCTCGGCCAAATTCAGGGTTTGCTCAATTCCTCCAAAACCAAAAACAAAACGGACAGCACCAGCCGTCCGCTTTGGAACCCCTTCAAGCGTCTGCTTTGGGGGTGAGGGCTGGTGCCCTGCTTCAGAGCGTGGATGGTACCGGAAACGTAACCCACTGCGCAGAATGGCGTTGCTCTCGCTGATGGGAACGCTGCCCCACGTCTCAGCACCCAGGAACGTGGCCGCGTTGCTGGCCCTGGTGGCCGCAGCCGCCGCATGCGGCGGCGGGAGTCCCACCATCGTGGCCATCCACTCCCCGTCCCCAGCATCTTCGCCATCGACCAGCGCGCAGGCGAGCCCAAGCGCCAACGCCACTGCGTCAACTCAGCCGGTTACCGGCTCCTACGGCGTCCTTGCCACGCGACCTGGTAACACCTCGGGCCAGTACACAGTCAGCGTGGTCGGAATCGACGGCAAGGTGACCGGGAGCAAGACGATCAACTCGCCGGCGAATGTCAGCTGCGCGAACGCGGCCGCCGCCGTCGTGCCCATACCTGTCAGCACAAGCAACACAGGTGTGTACTACGAGGAGGCGTCGGGAGGCGTCACCTTCATGTCGCCCAACGGTCAGGTGCGTCAGTCGGCGAGCGTGCCGGCCGGGACGGCATCGCGGCGCAGCATGTTCGCGGTCAGCCCCGATGACCAGCGCATCGCCGTCGTCGTGGCGGACTTCAACTCGTCCGGAGCCTCGACCAGGCTCTACGTCGAAAACCTCGATGGCACCAATCACCTCGACCTCTTCAGCGAGAGCGGCGCATACACGCTGTGGCCGATCGGCTGGCACGGCACGAACAACCTCGTCGTAGCAAAAGTCCCGTCATGCACCCAGGGTGGCGGGCCGTTTTGCTGCGGACCGCTGGAGCTCCACGTGGTCGACCCCGCAACCGGAACCCGCCGTTTCATCTTAGGGGGCTCGGGCTGTGTGGTAGCCGGCCCGGCATCGATCGCCGGAGTCGCTTGCGAAACGTCCGACTTCACCCAGGTGCGGGAGATCAACTGGACCGCCGGCGCCTTCAACAGCTTCCCGATCCAGGGTCCTGCACCCGCGTACCTCTCGCCTGACGGTCAACTCGCGCTTGTCGCTAGCGGGGGAACCACAGTCATCCCTGCGATTGCATTGAGCATGGATGCATGCCTCTGGATCGACAACTCTCACCTTCTGGCCGGCGGGGACGCGCAGAACCAGGCTCGCATCGGCGAGGTGCCTGGCGGCAAGATCCTGCCGGTCGCGGCGCAAGGCGAGTGTGCGGGCCGCATTCCGGGAGGCCTTTAGGGCCCCTGGCGCGAACGGAGGGTCGCACCCTGCGCGGTCTATAAATGACCCGTGAGCGCACCTCCATCCGGACCGCAGCATCCGAACCAGTCGCGCAGATGGCTCTGGTGGTTGGGTGGCGGAATCGGCCTCTTCCTGGTCATGGCCGTCGCTGGTGGAGTCTGGGGGATCACCTCGCTCGTCCACTCGTTTCAAGGCGGAGCGTATTCGTGCCTGCCATCTGACTTCCCGCGCTACCCCGGATCAACGGTTTCGAGCGAGACGACCTCAGTCCACGCCAACGGGCATGAGTGCCGGATGACGTTCGAGTCGAACGCCGACATCGACACGGTGGGACCGTATTTCGAGTCACATCTCAAGTCGGGAGACTGGACGGTCGGTTCGGTTGACTATTCAGCGGGGACGATCACGTTCAGCCGGGTCACACGCCCACAGGTCTCAGGTACAGCCAAGTTGTCGCCCTTACAACACGGTACCCGCATCGCGATCGTGCTCGACAGTTAGAGGCTCAGCGGCGGCGCTCGGCGATTTCGGCCGAGATCATCTCCACGAACGACTCCAGCGCCATGTCGACCTTCTCGCCCGCTCGGTTCTGCGCGTTGACGTGTCCTGATTCGACCTCTTTCGCGCCCACGACGACGAGGTACGGCACCTTCTTGAGCTTGGCGTCGCGGACCTTCCGGTCGAGGCGCTCAGAGCGCTGGTCGACCTCGACCCGCACCCGCGCCGCTCGCAGCCGGGCCGCCACTTCGCGCGCGTAATCGTTGAACTCGTCCTTGACCGGGGCGACGACGACCTGTTTCGGGTGCAGCCAGACCGGGAATGCGCCCGCATAGCGCTCGATCAGGTAGCTGAACAATCGCTCCATCGCCCCGGCGGCGCCGCGGTGCACCATCACCGGCCGCTTGCGCGTGCCGTCCTCGGCGACGTATTCCAGATCGAAGCGCTCAGGCAGCTGGAAGTCGACCTGGACTGTCGAGTTGGTGAACTCGCGGTGATGGGCGTCGCGGACCTGAAAGTCGATCTTCGGCCCGTAGAACGCAGCCTCGCCCGCACCAACCTGGTACTTCTGGCCCATCGATTCCAGCGCCTCGGCGAGGTTGGCCTGCGCCACCTGCCACTGCTCCTCCGTGCCGAGCCACTTCTCCTTCACGTTGTCGCGCGTGGAGAGCTGGTACCAGAACTCGTCGATGCCAAGCACCTTTGAGAAGTAGAGAGCGAGGTCGATCGCTCCCTTCACCTCGTCCATCAACTGGTCCGGGGTGCAGAAGATGTGCGCGTCGTTCAGCGCGAACGAACGAACACGATTCATTCCGGCCAGCGTGCCCGACCGCTCGTAGCGCCAGTTGTTGCCGATCTCGGCGATCCGCAGCGGCAGGTCTCGATAGCTGCGCAGCTCGGTCTGATAGACGACGATGTGGTGCGGGCAGTTGACCGGCCGCAGCTCCAGCTCCTCGCCATCCTCGAACTTCATCGGCGGGTACATGTACTCCGCGTAAAGCTGGGCGTGGCCGCTCTGGCGGTAGAGGTCGAGTCGCGCGACGTCAGGCGTGCGCACGTGCTGGTATCCACGCGCGAGCTCCTCGTCGACGATGAAGCGCTCCAGCTCGCGGCGGATGGTCGCACCGTCGGGGAGCCACAGCGGAAGGCCCGGACCGACGCGATCGTCGACCGCAAAGAGCTTGAGGTCCTTGCCTAGCTTCTTGTGGTCGCGCTTCTCGGCTTCCTCCAGGAACTTCAGGTAGTCGTCGAGCTCTTTCTGTGACTGCCATGCGGTGCCGTAGATGCGTGTCAGCTGCGGTTTCTTCTCATCGCCGCGCCAGTACGCGCCTGAAACTCGCTGCAGCTTGAAGGCCTTGAGGTCCCTTGTCGAATTGACGTGCGGACCAAGGCACAGGTCGAGAAAGTCCCCGGTCCGATAGACGCTCACCCCGTCACCCGAGACCTTGTCCGCGATCAGCTCGAGCTTGTAATCCTGGCCTCGCTGGCGAAACTCCTCGATCGCCTTCTCGCGCGGCAACACCTCTTTTTCGAAAGGCCTGCCTTCCTGCGCGATTCTTCGCATCCGCGACTCGATCGCCGGCAGGTCCGATTCCGAGATCGGTTTGGCGAAGTCGAAGTCGTAGTAGAAGCCGGGCGGCTCTTTGATGGCCGGGCCGATGGCGTATTTGGTCCCCGGGTAGAGCTCGGTGACGGCGGCGGCAAGGAGGTGCGCCGTGGAGTGGCGCAGGATCTGCAGCGGGTCGTCTGTCGGCTCGTGGTCGCCGTACTCGGGCATGGGGTCGTCCAGTATATGGACGGCTTTGTTTGGATTCGGATCTCCCCACCCGGCCTTCGGCCGACCTCTCCGGCGAGCGGGGAGGTGAACTGGGCTGCCGTTGTTGATGCGGTTGGTTATCCCTCCGCGGGGCTTGGCATCATGATCGAGAGCACCGGCATTCCGTTTCCTGGCGAAACCCTTCTCCTCGCCGCCGGGGCGTGGGCGGCCGCCCGCCACCACTCCCTGATCCTGGTCATCCTCTTCGGCTTCGTCGGCGCATCGGCCGGCGCCGACCTCGGCTACCTGCTCGGCTACAAGGGCGGCCGGCCCTTTGTCGAACGCTTCGGGGCCAGGCTGCGAATCCGTCCCGAGCAGCTGGCGCGCGCCGAGCTTTTCTTTGCGCGCCACGGGGACAAGGCGGTCCTCGGCGCACGTTTCGTGCTGGGCCTCCGCACCTGGGGATCGATGCTGGCCGGCATGTCACACATGCCGTTCTGGCGGTTCCAGGTGTTCAGCGCGATTGGCGGCCTGCTGTGGGCCGCCCTGATCGGGATCGCCGGCTACGTGCTGGGCAGCAACCTGCCCCTGCTCGAGACGATCATCCGCACCGTCGGGATCGGCGGTGTCACGGTTCTTCTGCTGATTGCGCTGATTTTGCTCGTGGCTGAGCGGCGTGCAATCCGCCGGCGATGACGGCCGCCCCACCGCCCGCCAGCAGGACGCCAAGGCCGCCCAGCACCTGCGCGGTGCCGATCGTGTCGGCCAGCGCCGCGGCGATCAGCACCGGGAGTGCCGAAACGCCGTTGATGACCATGTAGAGCAAGGAGAAGATGCGGCCGCGAATGGCGTCGCTGGTCGCCTCCATCAGATAGGTGATGGCGGGGATGAGGATCGCGCCGAACTCCACGCCAAGCAGGAAGCTGAAGGTCGCGCCCGTGATCCGGTTGTGCACCTGGAGGTCCTGGAAGTGGCGCATCGCCTGCGGCACCGCGGCGAGCGCCAGGAGCGTCACGCCGTTGGCGATCAGCGAGCCGGCGAGCAGCCGCGTGCGGTCGACGCTCCGCAGGAACTGGCCGAGCAGAACCGCGCTGAGCATTGCGCCCGCGGTCGCCGGACCGAGGATCACGTACGTGTCCTGGGCGGCGATCCCGATGACCCTGCTGACGTATGCGGGCGCCAGCGTGTAGAGCATGAACAGGACGAGCACCGCGACGCTCACCTGTCCGAAGGCGAGTCGCAGCCCGCGCGACGCACGCACCGCGTCGAAGCCCTCCTGCAGGTCCAGCAGCATCAGATGAAAACGGTTGCGGCTCTCCTCGACGGGCGACTCGGTATGCCGTTCCAGGTGTGGGATGTCCGAGGCAAAGATCAGGCTGCCGGCGATGAGCAGAAGGACGACTGCGCACCAGTAAGGTGCATAGAGGTCGATTCTCGAAACAACCGGGGCGAGCACGCCTCCGACGACGAGCGTCAGGACCATCGTGAGCAGGGCCATCGAGTTGGCGGTGATCAGGCCGCTGCGGGGAAGGATGGTTGGTATGACGGCCGCCTCGGCCGGACCAAACAGCTGACCCACGGCGGAAAAGACCAGCGTGATCAGCAGGAGATGCAGGAAGTCGCCCTTGAGGCCGGGGACGAGCGCTGCTATGGGAATCAGCGCAACGGCGGCGGCCCGGCCGATGTTGCACCAGAGCATGATCTGCTTGCGGTTGAGGCGATCCGCGATGACTCCCGCGGGTGGGGCGAAGAGCACAGCCGGAACCGTGTAGGCGAGCAGCGTCACAGCGACCGACGTGCTGCCGCCCGAGATGTTGTACGCGAGGATGATCAGAGAGAACAGCAGGAACTTGTCCGCGAGCTGAGCCGCGAGCTGCGCGAACCAGATATTGCGAAACGCGGTGTACCGGAGCACAGCGCGAAAGCCGCCCGATGGAGCCTCAACCGGCAGCCTGATCGGATCCACAGTCGGTAGAGCCTAACGACCGAACCTTGGGTTGAATGCGCGATAGAGCTCTTCCCATTCGGGCAAGGTCAGGGTCTGCGGCCGGCGGACAGGGTCGATTCCAAGCTCTCGGAGCCGAGACGCGGTGTCAGCGCTCGGCGCTTGAGCGATCCGCGCCAGGGTTCCCCCGATCTGCTTGCGGCGGAACTGAAACATCGCTTCGACGAAGCGAAAGAAATTTTCCATGTCATCGACGTCTACCGCCGGCCGTTCCCGAACCTCGAGCGTGACCAGCGCCGAATCCACCTTCGGGGCGGGT
This sequence comes from Chloroflexota bacterium, assembly GCA_005880795.1. GTDB lineage: Bacteria > Chloroflexota > Dormibacteria > Dormibacterales > Dormibacteraceae > 40CM-4-65-16. The sequence continues at coordinate 102,239 of VBGP01000017.1, forward strand.
GTGAAGGAGGAGGCCGGAATCGTCATCACCATCCGGGCCTCGGCGAAAACCTGGACGGCGACCGTCGCAAGACTCGCCCCCGTCGTCGCGGTCCACCGCTCGGCGACCTCCTTCTGCACCACAAGCGACAGGCGTCGAGGGCGAGGCGGATGGTCCAGCAGCTTGCGAATCAATGCGCCCGTCAGGTTGTAGGGAATGTTGCCGGCCACAACCTCGCCACCCTTCGGAAAGGCGCTCGCCACGTCGAAACGGAGGATGTCGGACTTCACCACCTCGACGTTCGTGTGGCCGGCGAGGACGTCGCGCAGCACCGGGATGAGGCGCAGGTCCAGCTCCACCGCGACGAGGCGCCTGCAGCGTGGGGCCAGGGCGATGGTCAATGTGCCGGCGCCCGCGCCGACCTCGAGCACCTCGTCATCGCCGTTCGTGCCCGCGGCTTCGGCGATCGCGTCGCGGGTTTGCGGGTCGACCAGGAAGTTCTGGCCCAAACGGTGCTGGAGGGTGATGCCGTGGCGCTGCAGCAGCCTCTCGAGCTGCTGCAAGTCGGCAGGGTCGATCACTTCATCTTTTGAAACAACGTGATCGCGTTCTGCCGCTCCTGGTCGGCGAGCTGTTCCAGGCTGATCCCACGCAGCGCCGCCACGGCCTCCGCCGTGTCGAGGAGATACGCCGGGCGATTTGGGATCGACATGCGCTTTTGCGCGTTGCCGTAAGGCGAATCCGTCTCGAGCAGCAGCCGGTCGGCCGGGCAATGCTTGACGACTTCCCGCAGCTCGTCCCGGCTCGGGCGGGTGACCAGGCCCGCGAAGGACAGGTAGAACCCGACCTCGAGGAACCGCTGAGCCCATCCCCAATCAAGCGCGAAGTAATGCATGACGCCCCGGATCCCCGAGTGCTTCGAGATGACCGTCAACAGCTCAGTCGATGCGCCGCGATTGTGGATGGAGACCGGGAGGTCGACCTCGGTCGCGAGGCGGAACAGGTCGTCCAGGTGCTGCACCTGCAGGTCGCGATGCGGCCCGCCGATATGCTCGAAGTCGAGGCCGATCTCTCCGATGACGACGACCATCTCGTCTTGCGCAAGCTGCCGCATGGCTCCTATGTCTGGATCTGTGAGCTCGAGTGGGTGGTGCCCCACTCCCGCCCACACCTCTTCGTATGCGTGGGAGAGTGAAACCGCGTTGGCGCTGCGGTCGAGGTCGACGCCGACGGCGATCAGCCGCGTCACGCCCGCGGCGACGGCCTGCTCCACCACCTCGGTGGCCTCGCCGAGCTCCTCGAGGTGGAGGTGGGTGTCTACGAAGATGGAGGAGGTTCCTCTTCGCTCACGTCATCGAGTCGCTTGAAGAGCGCTTGCGGCGCCGGCAGCGTGCGACCGGGTTCGAGCTGCGAGGGCCGCCAGCGGTCGACGGCTTCGTACTCGCCCGTGATGACGGTGTGCGAAGCGCCGTTCTCCGAGAACTCTCGCACGTCCGGCTGGGGCGCGATCACGTCCTCATAGCCGAGCATGGCGTGGAGACGCTGCGACGAGAAGGGTAGAAACGGCGTGAGCATGGTCTTCAGGTTGTCGACGCAGCGGAGCGCGACGTAAAGGACGGTGCCGGCGCGCTCGCGGTCGCTCTTGATCGTGTGCCACGGCTGTTCGGTGCCGAGATAGACGTTGACCCGGGACGCAATTCCCATCGCCAGCTTCAACGCGTTCTGGAAACGGGCTTCCTGGAGGTGTTTTGCCACCTCGTCCAGGGCCGCCTCGACCTCCTTGATCAGCGACTCGTCGATGCCCGTGAGGTTTCCCGGCTGCGGAACCGCACCGAAGTTTCGGTGCGCGTTGACCAGCGTGCGATGGACGAGGTTGCCCCACGTCGCGACCAGCTCGTCGTTGTTCCGGCGGACGAACTCCGACCAGGTGAAGTCGGTGTCCTGGTTCTCGGGCCCAGCGATCATCAGGTAGTAGCGCAGCGCGTCGGGGTCGTACTGATCGAGCACGTCCTTCACGTAGATCACCTGCCCGCGGCTGGTCGAAAACTTGCGCCCTTCCATGTGCAGGAACTCGCTGGCGACGATTTCGTCCGGCAGGTGAAGATCCCCGGCGCCCATCAGGATCGCCGGCCACATCACGGTGTGGAATGTGATGTTGTCCTTGCCCATCGTGTAGTAGTGATGGGATTCGGGGTTGTCCCACCACTCCTTCCAGGCGTCAGGTTTTCCACTGTTGATCGCCCACTCGATCGACGCGGACAGATAGCCGATTACAGCGTCGAACCAGACGTAGATCTTCTTGCTCGGGTTGTCCTCCCAGCCGGGCAGCGGGACGGGCACGCCCCAGTCGAGGTCGCGCGTGATGGCACGCGGCTTCAAGTTGCGGACGTACTCGAGCGAGTACTTGCGGACGTTGGGCCGCCAGTTGCCGTGCTGCTCGATCCACGCCTTGAGCTGGTCGCCGAACGCCGGCAGGTCGAAGAAGAAGTGCTCGGTCTCGTGGAACTCGACCGGCGCATCGCTCCCGCGCTGGTGCGGATTGATCAAGTCCGCCGGATCGAGCTGGTTGCCGCAGTTGTCGCACTGGTCTCCACGCGCCTCGGGGTAACCGCAGATCGGACACTTGCCTTCGATGTACCGGTCGGGCAGAGTGCGGCCCGTTGCGGGATCGAACGCGCCCATCTGCTTCTTCTTGACGAGGTAGCCCCTCTCGAAGAGCTTGAGGAAGAGGTCCTGCGTCACCCGGTAGTGGTTGGCGGTCGTGGTGCGCGTGAAGATGTCGTAGGTCATGCCAAGGCGCACGAGGTCGTCGACGATCAGGGCGTTGTTGCGGTCGGCAAAGTCCTTGGGCGGAATTCCATTCTTGTCCGCCTCGTAGGTGATAGGCGTGCCGTGCTCGTCCGTTCCGCTTGCCATCAGGACACGCGCGCCGCGCAGCCGCCAGAAGCGCGCCAGCACGTCGCCCGGCACGGCGAAGCCGACAACGTGACCGATGTGTCGCGGTCCGTTTGCGTAAGGCCACGCGGGAGCGATGAGGACAGTTCTGCGTTCCGTCACTTGTTGGAAAGTATCGGGCACAGGATCAAAGGTGCGTTTTGCGCAAAAAGCTCATTTGGACAGGCGCGAATCGTGCGTTTTGCGCAAAACGTGCGTAACGCCGCTGATCACAAGCGTGAACTCGCCGCGCGCCGGTTCGCCGAGAGCGGCCAGTACCTGGGACGCGGTTCCGCGCAGCACCTCTTCGTGCAGTTTGGTCAGCTCGCGGGTGAGCGTGAGGCTGCGGTCCGGCAGCATGTCGGCAAGGACTCCGAGCGACTTGTGGATTCGATAGGGCGACTCGAAGGCGACTGCGGGCCGCGGGTCCTCGCGAAGCGAGTCGAACAATCGCCGCATCTCTCCAGGCTTTCGCGGCAGGTAGCCAAGGAAGGAGAAGCCCGGGCCGCCGTAGCCAGCGATCGAAAGCGCCGCCGTGATCGAGCTCGGCCCCGGGATCGGCACGACCGTGTGGCCGCCCGCCCAGGCGGCCGTCACGAGTGCCTGGCCCGGATCCGACAGCGTCGGCGTGCCGGCGTCGCTGACCAGCGCCACGTCGCCTTCGTCCAGTGCTGCCATCACACGCGGCAGGCCGCGGCGCTCGACCGGTGCGCGATAGCTGATCAGGGGCTTGCGAATGTTGTGCCGCGCCAGCAGTCTCGAGGTCACGCGCGTGTCCTCTGCCGCAATCGCCGACACCTCTTCGAGCACCCGGAGCGCGCGGGCGCTCACGTCCTCGAGGTTGCCGATCGGCGTGGCAACAACAAAGAGCTTGCTCAGACTCCCTCCAGCCAGGTGCCGACGCGGTCCGCGACTTGCACGCCTGGGCCTACGTAGCGTGAGGCTGGGGGCAGGATGTCCAGGAACGCTTTGCCGTAGTCGCGGCCCAGGATCCGGTTGTCCAGGATCACCACGGCGCCCCGGTCGGTCGAGCGCCGGATCAGCCTTCCGAAACCCTGCTTGAGGCGCAGCGCCGCCTGCGGGAGCGCGAGCTGCCCGAACGGGTCACGGACCTGCTCGGCGCGCGCGGCGTACACGGGATCTGTGGGCACCGGAAACGGCAGCCGGACCATGACCACGCAGCTGAGCCGCTCGCCTGGGATGTCGATGCCCTCCCAGAAGCTCGAGGTCCCAAGCAGCAGCGGGCGATTGGCTTCCTCGAACGTCTTGAGCAGCTGCCGGCGCTGGCCGTCGATGCCCTGGCCGAGGATGAGCACCTCGTCGAGGTCGACGCGCTGCTTGAGCGCGGTGTGCACGTCGCGCAGCTGGCGGTGGGAGGTGAACAGGACAAGGGTGCGGCCCCCGACCCGTCGCGCGACCGCGGCGACGAGGTCCTCCACCGCGACGTCAAACAACTCATGCTCTGGCGGCGGAAGGTCGGTGGGCAGGCACACCAACGCCTGGTGATAGAAATCGAAATGCGACGGCAGGATCATCTCCTCGATCTCGGGCCCCAGTCCAACCCGGGAGCTGAAGTAATCGAAGGTGCCACCGACCGCGAGGGTCGCCGACGTGAAGACCGTAGAGCGCCGCTCCGCGTAAACCCGTTCTCGCAGCAGC
>VBGP01000049.1 GCA_005880795.1 Chloroflexota bacterium
TCCGTGGACCGCTCCTCGCGGGCATACATGTTTTCGATCTCACCCGCGTATTTCTGCGAGATCACCCGGCGCTTGAGCTTCAGCGTCGGCGTCAGCTCGTCGGTGTCCGGGGTCCAGTCCGACTGCAGGATGGTGAAGCGCTTGATCGCCTCCACCTGGGAGACGTGCCGGTTGCACTCGTCGACCGCCTTCTGAATCTCGGCGCGAACCGCTGGATTCGAGGCCAGCTCAGCCACTGACGTGAAGGGAGTGCCCGCCTTGTGCGCCCACACCGGAGCGACCTCCGGGTCGAGCACGATGAGCGCGCTCACGTACGGCCTGCGGTCGCCGATGACACACGCCTGGCCGACCAGGGGATGCTGCTTGAGCAGCGCCTCCAGGTTGGCGGGTGAGATGTTCTTGCCGCCGGCTGTGATGATGAGCTCCTTCTTACGGTCGATGATGCGCAGGTAACCGTCGCTGTCGACCTCGCCGACGTCACCGGTATGCAGCCAGCCCTCGGCGTCGATGGTCTCGGCCGTCTTCTCCGGGTCCTTGTAATAGCCGCGCATCAGGTTCCCGCCGCGCAGCAAGACCTCGCCGTCCGAGGCGATCTTCATCTCGATGCCGGGATCGGCGATACCCACGGTCCCGTTCTTTATCCGCTCCAGTGGGTTGTACGTGGCTCCCACCGTGCACTCCGTCATGCCCCAGCCCTCCCACAACCTGATCTCGAGGGCCTGGAAGAACTCGATGACGTCCGGATTGATCGGCGCGGCGCCTGTGATCGCCCACTCCAGGTCCTGCAGCCCGACCTTGGACCGGATCGCCATCCACACCGGGCGGGCGCGCTCAGCCATCGCGACAAGCTCGGCGGGAGGCTCCTGTCCCGCCTGCTCCAACCGGACCAGCTTGCGGCCGACCTCGATCGCGCCGAGGATGGCGGTACGACGCTGCTCGTCGGCGTCGGCCTGGATCCCGGACGAAAGCGCGGCCTGCAGCTTCTCCCACACCCGCGGCACGCCGATCAGCGAGGTCGGCTTCACCTCCACCGCATACGCGAACAGCTGCGCCGAGTCCGGACAGAAGTGCACGATCGTGTGCTGGCGCATCGCGCCGTAATGTCCGACGAAACGCTCGAAGACGTGAGCGAAGGGCAGGTAAGAGATGTGGCGGTGGCCGGTGCGGTTGAGGAACACCTGCGCGGCCTCAGCCATCCAGCAGACGTTGCTGTGCGCCTCCATCACGCCCTTCGGCGGACCGGTCGTGCCCGACGTGTAGACAAGGGTCGCGATGTCATCCGGCGTGACCTTCCGCCACTCCTCGAAGGCTTTCGGATCGCGACGATCAGCATCTTCGCCGCGCTTGATCAGCGTGTCCCAGGTCGTCACCCATTCGTCGAGCTCGACGCCCTCCGGGTCCAGCACCACGACTGTCCGCAGCTTCGGCAGCTGGTCTCGTACCGCCTGGAACTTGGCGAGGAACGCGGCGTTCTCGACGAACGCGAAGCTCGCGTCACAGTGCGCTGTGATGTATTGGACCTGTTCCGGCGCAAGGGTGTTGTAGAGGCTCACCGGAGTCCCGCGCGCATGCAGCACTCCGAGGTCAGCGATCAAATGCTCAGGCCGGTTGCGCGCCATGATGACCGCGAACTGCCCGGGCCGAAAGCCAAGTGCCTTGAGACCCGCCGCGGCCTTGCGTACCTCGCCGCGGTACTGGCTCCACGTCAGGGTGTTCCACGCGCCCGAGGCGTCCTTCCACTTGAGGGCCGCCTGGTCGGGAATCTCGCGGCAGGTTTGGTCGAAGTTGGTGAGGACTGTCTTGCCCTCCGCCGCGCGGTCCATCGCGGACCGTTCCGCTTTGATGTCGCGCACCATGCTCCGGAATACACTACTCGCTGGTGGTGGGGCGAGCTTGATCTACGTTCGATCGCACCGCTCGATCGTGACGCTTTGCGTAGCCGGCCTGGCCTGGGCCGCCGTTTTCGGCGGGCTTGCGGTCGGCGCGTTCAGCCTCTCGCAGGGCGCCGTCGCCGGGGTCGCCCTGGCGATCGGGGCTACCGGCGGGGCGGTTGTCGCCGCGTGGGCCGGCCTCCGGCTCCGCGCGTGGCCGCCGGCAAAGCTAGGCTTCTTCCGGGACAGGCTCCTGGTCATCCAGGGCCGCCACGAGATGCGCGCGGTCTGGAGCGCGATGGAGGCCGTCACGCTGTCCGAACCGCATTCCTGGCCGCGCGTGACGCTGACCGACCGGCTCACCGTCCAGTTCAAAAATGAGCCGCCGCTGAGCTTCAAGCCGGCGCTCTTCGGCCTCGAGCCGGCGGCGTGCCGCGACCTCATCCTGAGGCTGCGCGACGACCCCAAGCTGCGTGCCCGACTCCCCGAGTTCGATTCGCTGCGGGACCTGGCGATCTCGCCGGTCGTGGCCGGAGACCTTATCGAACCCCGCCTCTAGGCCGCCGGAGCGATCATGATCGCGCCAGTGGAATCGATCAAGGGCCGCGATTTCATCGACGTCGCCGACCTGAACCCGCACCAGCTTCGCCACTTGCTCACCCTGGCCCGCTCCATCAAGGACGGCACGTGGGCGGAGAAGCCGCTGCAGGGCAGGCATATCGCGATGCTGTTCCAGCGACCTTCGCACCGCACCCGTGTGTCGTTCGAGGTCGGCATCGCCCGCCTCGGCGCGGCGATCACCACGCTCACGGGACAGGACGTCCAGCTCGGGTTTCGCGAGTCGGTCGCTGACGCGGCCCGGGTGCTGGACCGCTACGTGGATGGCATCGTCGCGCGGTTGCGCTCGCACGCCGACCTGCTTCAGCTGGCGCGCTGGTCCGAGAAGCCTGTCATCAACGCTCTGACCGACCGCTCCCATCCATGCCAGATCCTCGCCGACCTGATGACATTGGAAGAAGTCGGCGGCGACCTGGCCAAGCAGCACGTGGTGTATATCGGAGATGGGAACAACATCGCCAACTCCCTGATCGAAGCCTCCGCCCTGAGCGGCTTCGCGCTGACGGTGGTCACACCCCCTGGCTATGACCCGCCGGCGTCCGTGGTCGAAAGGGCTCGTAGCATCGGTTCTGGAAATCACTTCACGCTCACCAACCAGGTCATCCTCGACAATGCAACCGCGATCTACACCGACGTCTGGGCCTCGATGGGACAGGAAGACGAACGGGCGCCTCGGCGGGCCGCGTTCACCGGCTACCAGGTCAACCAGCGCCTGATGGATGCCGCCCCCGGCGCTGTGTTCATGCACTGCCTTCCGGCCCACCGCGGCGAGGAGGTCACGGATGAGGTGATCGACGGTCCGCGTTCGGTCGTGTTCCAGCAGGCGGAGAACCGCTTGTATGCGCAGATGGCCCTCATGGCGGAGATCCTCGGCTGATGGACCTGATCCGGCAGTTCGGGCTGCAGCTGGTCGAGGTGGCGCGCCACCTCGAACCGATCGAGATCGTCGACGTGGCGGTCGTCGCGTTCGTGCTCTATCAGCTTCTCCGGCTGCTGCGCGGGACACAGGGCACACAGATCCTGGTCGGCCTCATCCTGCTGGCGGTCGTCGGCGTTGTCTCGACGACCTTCAACCTGGTCCTGCTCTCCTGGCTGTTCCGGAACGCGACGGTCTACATCATCATCGCCATCATCCTCATGTTCCAGCCGGAGCTGAGGCGCGCGCTGGACCAGCTCGGCCGCATAGGGCACATCGGGCGGCCGCTTTCCCGGTTCAACGCGCGGCAGTACAACCAGGCGATCTCCGAAGCCATCCGGGCCGCCGAGCGTTTGAGCGTCAAACGGACCGGCGCCTTGATCGCCTTCGAGCGCGACGTCGGCCTCGAGGACTATGCCGCGACCGGCGTGCGCATCAACGGCGCGATCTCGACCGAGATGCTGCAGTCGATCTTCTATCCCAACTCGCCCCTCCACGACGGCGCGGTGATCGTGCGTGGCGACCGCATCATCGCGGCCGGGTGCCTGCTGCCGCTGCCTGAGGAGGGAAGCGTGCGCGAGCGCCTCGGCACACGCCACCGGGCCGCGCTCGGGCTCTCGCTCGCATCGGACGCGCTCGTGCTCGTAGTCTCCGAAGAGACCGGAAACATCTCAGTGATCGAAGAAGGAAAGATCAGCCGCAACCTCGACCCCGACAGCCTGCGCCGGAGGGTCGCCCTCAAGGTGCCGTCTGAGAACGGCAACGGACTCTCGCGCTTCAGGATTCGCCGGTGAGCTGGAAGCTCGTCACCGACGACTGGCGGCTGAAGCTGCTGGCGGTTGGACTCGCGGTCCTCATGCTTGGCGCGGTCGCGTTCTCGCAGAACCCGCCCACCGCCGGCACACTGACAGTGGGTCTCACGTACACCAACTTGCCGAGCAACCTGGTTCTCCTCCCCCCCGTCCCTAACAAGATCAACGTGACGTACACAGGACTGTCGGGCCCCATCAGCCAGGTGACTATCTACAACCTCAGCGCCAAGGTCGATGCGTCGCATGCAACCCCCGGCGCCGCGGTGAAGCTCAACGTAATCGCCGCCTCGACAGTAAACGGGATCACCGTGCAGACCCCGGCCCCCATCGTCGTGGCTATCGACACCCTGACGAGCAAAGAAGTACCAGTCGAGGTGAAGGCCAGCGCCGGACCAGGCTGGAGCATCACCAACACGGTCGCCATATGCCCCGGGTCCTCGAAACCCAACCCGTGCGCAGTGCACTTCACAGGCCCGGCCAGCTGGATGACCAACCTCCACGCTTACGCCACATTTCCCCACACCGTCGCCGCCAACACGGACAGCTACCCAAACCAGTCGGTCCAGCTGCAGAACAACAACGGCTACTTCGACCTCACGACTTGCAGCAAGGTCACGCCGGCCTGCAGCCTGGACGTGAGCGCCGTCACCATCCACGTCGACGCCGTCGCCGGTTCCACCAGCAGCACCGTCGCCCTGCTGGATGCTGCGCCTTCACGCCCCCCGGCCAATGGCTACCGCGTCACTGCGATCACGATCACGCCGAACACCGTGATCATCAGCGGCGACCCCGTGGCGCTCGGCAAAGTCCGCAGCATCGTGCTTCCGGCGGTCGACCTGAGTGGCCGAACCTCCGACGCCACCTTCTCCGTAGCGATCCCCTACCCGGACGGTATATCCGGCACGGTCGCCAACGCCACCGTCAGGTACTCGATCTCGGCCAACCCGAATGCGTCCCCAACCCCCAGCCCCTAGGAGTAACCTGACCCCCTCCGCAGCCGTTCCAACGTCTAACCACAGCGAGGGAAATACGCGCCCCAAGAGTTCTAGTTAAGAAGGTAAAGAGATGTGCGGAATCATTGGCTACCTGGGCGGCCGTGAGGCGACCCCGATCCTCATGGAGAGCCTGAAGAGGCTCGAATATCGCGGCTACGACTCCGCCGGCGTGGCGGTCCTCGAGCTGCCGAAGCCGGGCCAGGTGACCCGCACCAGCGTCACCAAGTCGGAGGCCAAGGTCGACACCTTGATCGAGAAGCTCGAGGCCAACATGCCCTCAGGCCGGCTCGGCATCGGGCACACCCGCTGGGCCACCCACGGCAAGCCGACCTACGTCAATGCCCACCCGCACACCGACTGCCACGGCAAGATCTTCGTCGTCCACAACGGCATCATCGAGAACTTCGCCGAGCTCAAGGCCGAGCTGCAGGCGGCCGGCCACGAGTTCCCCTCCGACACCGACACCGAGGTCGTCCCGCACCTCATCGAGGCCAACTACAAGGGCGACTTCCTGGCCGCCGTCCGCGCGGCGCTGAAGCGCATCAAGGGCGCGTACGCCCTGGCCATGTTCTCGAGCGACGACCCGGAGCTCCTCGTCGGCGCGCGCCTCAACGCGCCGCTGGTGGTCGGCCTGGGCGACAACGAGTACTACATCGCCTCGGACATCACGGCCATCATTCCGTACACCAAGCGCGTGCTCGTCCTCGGTGAGGGCGAGGTGGCCGCGGTCACACCGCTGGGAGCGGAGGTCTCGACCCTCGACGGCGTCACCGTGAAACCGAAGATCGTGCACGTCGACTGGGATGTCGCGCAGGCGCAGAAGGGCGGATTCCCGCACTTCATGCTGAAGGAGATCCACGAGGCGCCCGAGGCCGTGGCCAATGCGGCCCGGGGGCGCTTATCCGACGACGGCGTCGTTTCCTTCCGGGAGTTCGACATCCCCGACGAACGGCTGCGCAGCATCAAGGACGTACTGCTGCTCGGGATGGGAACGTCGCTGCACGCCGCGATGGTCGGCGAGTACGTCATCGAGGATTGGTCCGGCGTCCCGGCGCGGGCCGAGGACGCATCGGAGTTCCGCTACCGCCGGCCGACGGTCGGCGCCAGCACGCTCGACGTCGTCATCACACAGTCGGGCGAGACGGCCGACACGCTGGTCGCGATGCAGCAGGCAAAGGCTCGCGGCGCGCTGACGGTCGCGGTGACCAACGTGATCGCGAGCTCCGCGGCCCGTGACGCCGACGGCGCGATCTACTTGCACTCCGGGCCCGAGATCGGAGTCGCGTCGACCAAGACGCTGCACGCGCACATGGTCAGCCTCTACCTGCTCGCATTGCGCCTCGCGAGTGTCAAAGGAAGGGTTTCGCTGGAGCGCCGGCAGGAGCTGGTCGATTCGCTGCGCGACCTGCCGGAGCAGATTCGGGGCATCCTCGCACGCGACCAGGAGATCCAGGACCTCGCGACGAAGTACAGCACCTACCGCAACTTCATGTACGCCGGGCGCGGGCTGGGTTACCCCGTCGCGCTGGAAGGCGCACTGAAGCTCAAGGAGATCTCCTACATCCACGCCGAGGGGACGACCGGCGGCGAGTTGAAGCACGGGCCGATCGCACTGCTCGACGAGCAGTTCCCGGTCGTCGCGATCTGCACCGCGAGCCCGACCAAAGACAAGATGGTCAGCAACGTCCACGAGATCGTGGCCCGGAACGCACCCGTCCTTGCCCTGGTGACGGAAGGGGACAAGTCACTAGACGGCGTGGCGACCGACATCTTCAGGATGCCAGCGGTCGAGGAGGCGGCGTCAGCCGTCCTCAACATCGTCATGCTCCAGCTGTTCGCCTACCACGTAGCCGTCAAGCTGGGCCAGGACGTAGACCAACCCCGCAACCTGGCGAAAAGCGTCACGGTTGAGTGATCCCCTCTCCCCACAGGGGAGAGGTCAGGGAGAGGGGCGTACAAAGCACAGCAGCGACAATTGAGCCGTGCAGCGCATCGGCGTAGACGCCGTCTCAGTGGACCGGATCGCCCTCGCGGTAAAACGTTCCGGCCCCGGCTTCCTGGCCAAGGTCTACACCCCGGCCGAGCTGGCCTACTGCGCAGGTAACGACGAGCGGCTGGCCGGGCGGTGGGCGGCCAAAGAAGCCGTGATCAAGTGCTTCGACGGCACCGGCATCTGCTTTCCGCGCCGGCGCATCGAGGTCCTGCCCGGCCCCAACGGCGCACCCCGGGCCCGCCTGCTGGGCAACGATCGCGGCGCCCAGGTCGAGGTGAGCATCACCCACCACAGCCGCCTCGCCGTGGCCACCGCACACCTCGAGATCCCCGACTCCGGAACCATGCTTCCGGCGCCCGACGCCGTGCTCATTCCCACTCGTCCGAAGGACGCCCACAAGGGCACGTTCGGCACCGCGGTCGTCCTGGCGGGGAGCCTCGGCCTGACCGGTGCGGCGTTTCTCTCCTCGACCGCCGCGGCGCGGACCGGCGCCGGTCTCGTGCGGCTGCTGGTCGCGGACACGATCTATCCCATCCTCGCCGCGAAGTGCACCGAGGTCATGGCGACGCCTGTGCCGGAGGTCGCGCCCGGCGCGATCGGCCACGCCGCGTACGACTCCGTCCTCCGCCAGCTGGCCACCGCCGAGGTCGGCATCGTCGGGCCGGGTCTGGGGCGGGACAGCTCCACCTGGCGCCTGGTCGTCGACCTGGCGCTGCATGCGAGGTGCCCTCTGGTCATCGACGCGGACGGCCTGAACGCGCTGGCCGACTCGCAGCGTTCCAAGGGCAAGCTCGGCAAGAATCGCGTCCTGACGCCGCACCCGGGCGAGCTCGGACGCCTGACCGGCAAGACCGCCGACGCGATCAACGCGGACCGAACGGCCGCCGCACGCAAGGCGGCCAAGGAGTGGGGGGCGATCGTCGTGTTGAAGGGCGCGCGCACGGTCGTCGCGCACCCGGACGGCAGGACGAGCGAGGACCCGCACGAAGTGCCGGCCCTCGCGAGCGGCGGCACCGGCGACGTGCTTTCGGGCATCATCGGCGGCCTGATCGCCCAGGGATCAGAGCCTTTCGTGGCGGCCGTCACCGGCGTGTACGTCCACGCCGCGGCGGGACGCCGGATCTCCGAGCGGCTCGGAGACTCGGGGTTGCTTGCGGGTGACCTGCTGCCGGAGATCCCGCTCGTGATGAACGTGCTCCGCCAAGGCGGACTCTGAACACGTCACTTAGGTGGGCGGAGGTCGACCTCGGGGCGGTCAGCTCCAACTGCGCGCACATCCAGAGCCACGTGCCGCGCGGAACAAAGCTGTTCGCCGTCGTCAAGGCGAACGGCTATGGCCACGGCGCGGTGCCGGTGGCCCACGCTGCCCTCGAAGGAGGAGCAACCGGGCTTGCCGTGGCAACTCTCGAGGAGGCGGCGCAGGTCGGCGGACTCATCGACCCGGAACAGATCCTCGTCATGGGAGGCCTTCCGCCGGCACAGGCCAGAATTGCCGCCGCTACAGGCTGCAGCCTCGCGGTGTCCAGCCGCGAGTTGGCCGAGGCGCTCGCCGGTTCCGAGACGACGGTGCCCGTGCACCTGAAGATCGACACCGGCATGGGCCGGTTCGGCTGCCCGCCCGAGGAGGCCCCGGAGCTCGCGCGGCTCATCGACGAGTTGCGTGGCCTGCGGCTCGCCGGTACATGGACGCATTTCGCGTCCTCGGAGTCCGATGACAAGATGACGCGCCGCCAGTTCGAGATCTTTCTTGACGCGGTGTCGCGATTTGAAGTCGGACCGGGGATGCGCCACGCGTGCAACTCCGCCGGGGCGCTGAACCACCCGGACTTTGCGCTTGACGCGGTGCGATGCGGGATCTCCATCTACGGATGCGAGTGGCCGGGCACCAAGCCCGCGCTTGCTCTTCGGGCAACCGTCACGCATGTCAAGACGGTGGAGAAGGGGGCGACGGTTGGTTACGGCGCGTTGTGGCGGGCGCCTGGCCAGGTGCGGGTCGCCACGGTCGCGATCGGGTACGCCGACGGCGTCCACCGCGCCCGCGCCAACCGGGGTCACGTCCTGGTTCGCGGGCGTCGGGCGCCGCTTATCGGCATGGTGAGCATGGACGCCATCACCCTCGACGTCAGCGACGTGCAGGGTGTCGAGGTGGGCGATGTGGCGACCTTGATCGGCCACGACGGCGACCAGGTGATCACCGCGGAAGAGGTCGGGGAGTGGTCGGGCACGATCAGCTACGAGGTCCTGACGTCGATCGGACAGCGAGTCGAGCGCCGCTACTCGCCTAACCCGTCACGGCAGGCGTAGCGCCGGAAGGAACCTCGGCGTCCGCCGTGCCTGCGTCAGCTGTTCGAACGCGAACGCAAATCCCAGCAGCCGTGCCTCAGACCCCGCACCGGCGAAAAAGGTGAGGCCCAGAGGCAGGTCATGCGCAAAGCCCGCGGGCACGGTGAGGACCGGGTATCCGGCGACGGCGGCGGGTTGCGTGCTGCCTCCGAGGTGCTTGTCACCGTTGAGCTCATCGATCCGCCCCGCCGGCGTGCCGCTGGGGGCGACCAGCGCCGCGATGCGGTGCTTGCGCAGCACGCCGTCGATTCCCTCGGTGCGCGCAAGACGCAGAGCCTTCTCGCGAGCATCGCGGTATGCCTTAGTCGTCAAGCCTCGCGTCTTCACGGACTCTTCGAAAAGCTCCTGCCGGAAGTACGGCATCTCCTCCGCCGCGTGTTTCCGGTTCCAGCGGATGACGTCGGCGAGGCTCTTGACGGCCAGGCCGCGCCGTCCATGGAGGTAGCGATTGAGGCCGTCTTTGAGCTCGCAGAGCAGGATCGTGTGCTCGGCGTCGGCCTCCCGAAGCTCCTTGAAGGCGGCGGGCTCGACCTCGACCAGGATGGCGCCGCAATCCTTGAGCGCCGCGAGCGATTCCTCGTAACAGGCGTCCGTGTGCTCCGAGTAGCCGGTGAACGGTTTCCGGAGCACGCCGATTCGCCTGCGCCGCAGGGCGCTTTTGCGCAGGCCGTCGCGAAAGTCGGCCGGGCGGGTCGCGATCACGCCGAGAACTAGGGCGGCGTCCTCGACCGATCGCGTCATCGGCCCGGCGGCATCCTGGCTCGCCGAGATCGGGATGATCCCGGCCTGGCTCACGACCCCGACCCCGGGCTTGATACCGACGATGCCGTTCGCCGAGGAAGGGCTGATGATCGATCCATCGGTCTCGGTCCCGATCGTGAACGCGGCGAACCCGGCGGCCGCGGCCACGCCGGAGCCGGAGCTGGAGCCGCTGGGAGTCCGGTCGAGAACATGCGGGTTGTGCGTCTGCCGCCCGCGACCGCTCCACCCTGAGCTGGAGCGGCTCGACCGGATATTCGCCCACTCGCTCAGGTTGGTCTTGCCGATCACCACCGCCCCGGCACGGCGCAGCCGGGCCACCAGCGGTGCGTCGCGAAGGGCCGGAGCGCCGGTCATGGCCAGAGAACCGGCCGTGGTCAGCATTCCGTCCCCGGTGTCGATGTTGTCTTTGACCAGCACAGGCAGGCCGTGCAGTGGCCCGCGCCCGCGGCCCCGCCGCCGTTCTCCGTCAAGCCGCCTTGCGATTTCAGCGGCATCCGGGTTGAGCTCGATCACGCTGTGTGTCATCTCGAGGTCGAGTGCGGCGATGCGGCCAAGGCTCATCTGAACGAGCTCGGCCGAGGTGAGCTCGCCCGCTGCCAACAGGCGCGAGAGGTCGCTCGCGGTCAGCTCGGCCAGCTCGGGATGTGGACCCACGCTGCGGGCAGTGTATTGCGCCTGGGAATACGGCCTCCACCCTTGCCATTTCCAATGGTTACAAGGCAGGTGATCCTAAACTGGCTCTACTGATGGCGGAACCCGCCGCACAAACTGCCTTCGCGGAAGAGGCATTGACCCATCTCGACACGCTCTACAGGGGTGCGCTCCGGCTCACCCACGATCCCGACCAGGCCCAGGACCTCGTCCAGGAGGCGTATCTCCGCGCCCTTCGCTACCAGCACAGCTACCAGACGGGGACCAACATGAAGGCGTGGCTGTTCGCCATCATGCGCAACCTCTTCTGGGACCGCTTCAAGGGCTCGCGCAAGGAAGACGTCAGCCTCGACGACGTGGGCGATTTCGTCCTCTACGACAAGCTCAAGGACGAGGGCGCCAAGCCTGAGGCTGACGTGCTGGACAAGATCGCCGCCTCCGAGGTCGTGACGGCCGTCGACAAGCTGCCCCCGCTCCACCGCGAGGTGGTCCTGCTGGTCGACGTCGAAGGCTTCTCCTACAAGGACGCCGCCGAGACCCTCGGGGTCCCCATCGGGACGGTCATGTCCCGCCTCCACCGCGCCCGTCAACAGCTTCAAAAATCCCTCTATGAGTACGCCGTCGAATCGGGTATCGTCCATCCCGGCGGCCCAACACAGGTGTCACAAACATGAAATGCGAACAGTGCGCTGACAAGCTCGACCGCTACGTCGACCGCGAGTTGACCAACACCGAGGCGCTGGAAGTCCAGCTGCACCTCGAAGGCTGTCCCGACTGCATGGACCACTACGAGTTCCAGGAGCACCTGAAGCGCGTGGTCAAGCATTCGTGCGACTGCGACACCGCCCCGAAGGCGTTCCGAGACAAGCTGCGCGAGATTCTCACCTGAGCATCTCCCTCTCCCCACAGGGGAGAGGGTCGGGGAGAGGGGCGTGAAACTGGGCACCGCCCGCCTGTACGTGATCACCCCGGACGCTCCGCCTGAGCGCGTCATTGAGATCGCGACGGCGGCGGTGCGCGGAGGCGCCGACATCATCCAGCTGAGGCACAAAACGCTCCCCCGAGGCGAGGTGCTCGACCTGGCCCGCCGGTTGCGCCGCGCTATCGGCACCGCTCTTTTCATCGTCAACGACTACGTCGACATCGCGCTGTTGTGCGAAGCCGACGGCGTGCACCTCGGGCCGGACGACCTGACGATCGCCGCCGCGCGCCGCGTCGCCGGCGATCGCCTGCTCATCGGAGCCTCGGCTTCAACGGTGGAGCGAGCAAAAGAGGCGGTCGAGAATGGCGCCGACTACGTCGGCTGCGGGCCCGCCTTCGCCACGCCGATCAAGACCGAAAAGCAGGTCATCGGGCCAGAGGGAATCGCGGCCGTTTCAAAGATGGTCGCGGTACCCGTCTTCGCGATCGGCGGCATCGACGAGCACAACGTAGGACAGCTGACCGCGCTCGGGATTCACCGCGTGTGCGTCATCCGGGCGGTAGGCGACGCGGCCGACCCTGTGCAGGCCGCCAGACACCTGCGTGGCATGCTGAGTCCATGAGCGTCGAAGGTGTAGGCGAGCTCAGCCTGCTGGAGCGGATCAAGCCATATCTCGCCCCGGCAGCCGGTGTCGACGACGCGGCCGTCATCGCCGACGCGACCGGGTTCGTCGTCGTGAGCACCGACATGTTCGTGGAAGGCGTGCATTTCGACCTGGCCTGGATGAGCGCCGAGGACGTCGGATGGCGATCGCTCGCGCTTGCCCTGGGCGACCTTGCGGCGAAAGGCGCGGAGCCGGCGTGGGCGCTTGCCGCAGTCGCGATGCCGAAACGGTGGCCCCTCGAACACCTCGACGGCCTGTACAGAGGGATGTCGGGACTCGCCAAACGTTTCACGCTTTCCATCGCCGGCGGCGACCTGAGCTCGATCGACGGTCCCGCGGTCATCTCGCTCAGCGTGGCCGGCCGCACCGTCGAGCTGCCGCTGGCGCGGGCCCAGGCCGAAGCGGGCTGGTCCGTGGGGGTCACCGGTCCGCTGGGAGGAGCCGCCGTCTCGCTGCGCGCCCAACGGCCCTTCCGGCTGGTGCCGCTGGTCGAGGAGGGCCGTCGCCTCAACCAGCTGGGCCTGTGCTGCGGCGACATCTCGGACGGCCTGGTTCGCGAGATGGAGAAGTTCGCCGCGATGGCAGGCGTAGGCAGCGTGCTATGGGGGGAGGACGTGCCGCGGGCGGCAGGCGCCTCCATGGAGGACGCCCTGACCAGCGGCGAGGAGGCCGAGCTCGTCTGCGTTGGACCGGAGGAGCTGGTGCGCGGGGCAGGTCTCCAGGTGGTGGGCACCCTCACCGACGATGGTGTCGTCAAGGTCATCGACGCACGCGACGCGCCGGTCAGGCTCCGGAGCACCGGTTACGACCACTTTGCCTGACGAAGTCTCCAATTCCGCCGCCGAGACCGAGCGGGCGGGGATGCACCTCGGCGAGCGGCTGCGCGCAGGCGACGTGGTCCTCCTCACCGGCGAGCTCGGCGCGGGCAAAACGACCTACGTCCGCGGTGTCGCGCAAGGCGCGGGCTCCAAAGCGCCGGTGGCCAGCCCGACCTTCCAGCTGGTGCGCCTCTACCCGGGACGCGTGCAGCTGGCGCACATCGATCTCTACCGCGTCGAGAACAGCTCGGAGCTGCGCGACCTGGGCCTGGAGGAGCTGGCGCAGCAGGGTGCGGTGGTGGTGGAGTGGGGCGAGCGCCTGGCCGTCGACGATGCGGCCAGAATCGAGTTCGAGCACCTGGGCGGCGACCGCCGCCTGATCAGGACGATTCGTGATCTTAGTCATCGATAGCTCGTCGCCGAGCTCGTCTGTAATCGCGACGATCGACGACCACCGAATGTCAGAGACCTTTTCGACGGGACGCGGTCTGGATATGGAGCACCTGAAGCGACTCGCCAGGACACCGATCACCAAGGTTGCCGTGGCAAGCGGACCGGGCTCGTTCACCGGCCTGCGGGTCGGCGTCTCGTTCGGCCTTGGCCTCGCCATCGGACTCCGGGTTCCCATCGTTCCCCTGCCGACACTGGAGCTGCAGGCCGCGCGCAGCGACGAGCGGGTGACCGCGGTCGCTGACGCGGGACGGGGCCGGTTCTATTTCCTCGTTCCGGGCGGAAACGTCGCGCTGGGTGAGCCGGTAGACGTTCCCACGACATATCCGCTGGTCGGTCGCGTGGCGGACAGGGAGCGTCAGCTGCTGGCCGCCGGCCATCGATTCAAGCCCGAAACGGAGCTGCTTCGGCTGGTCGAGGCGGCCGCAAAAATGCTCGAGACGGCGCGCGAAGTGGCCTATGGTAGTCTCGAAATCGAATACATGCAGACGTTCTCCGCTTCCAAGAAGTAATGGTTCAGCTCAGGCAGCAGCTCGCTCTGGAGCTGATGCGCGAGGCGGACGTCAACACCGTCCAGGAGATCGAGCGCGAGATCTTCGCCACGCCCTGGCCGCGCAACGCCTACTACCGCGAGCTCGCCTCGCGCGCCAGCGCCCACTACGTCGTGCTGCGCCAGGAAGGGGTGGTCGAGAGGCCGACCGGATACCGGCTCGCCGACTTCGACCCGTCGATCATCGGCTACGGCGGGATGTGGCGCATGTACGACGAGGCCCATGTCACGACGATCGGCGTCCGTCGCGACCTCCAGCACAACGGCTACGGCCGGATGATCTTCGCGGGCCTGGTCCAGGCCGCTTACGACATGGGCGCGAAGTGGGTGACACTGGAAGTCCGGACGAGCAACGAAAACGCGATGCGCATGTACGAAGCCTTCGGTTTCAAGGTCATCGGCCGGCGCAAGGGTTACTACACGGACAACGGAGAGGACGCGATCGTGATGTGGTCCGATTCGATCCACTCGCCGCGTTTCCGCAAGGCCTACGAGACAAACCTGGAGCGAATCGACGCCGACGTCCGCGGCCTACGCCGCGACCTGTTGACGAAAGAGTAGTAGTCCCCTCTCCCCACAGGGGAGAGGGCAGGGAGAGGGGCGTGCAAAGCAGATCACTGACGCTGGGTATCGAGACCAGCTGTGACGAGACCTCGGTCGCGGTCGTCGAGGATGGCCGCCGAATTCTGAGCAACGTCATCCACTCCCAGGTCGACCTGCACAAGGAGTTCGGCGGCGTCGTGCCGGAGCTCGCGGCGCGCGATCACCTTGAGCGACTGCCCCACCTGCTCGAGATGGCCGTCAAGAAGGCCGGCATCGAAACCGACGATGTCGACCTGCTCGCGGTCACGCGCGGACCCGGGCTCGTGGGCTGCCTCCTGGTCGGCGTCGGGGTGGGTGAGGGCCTGGCGGCCGCGTGGTCGAAGCCCCTGACCGGTGTGAATCACCTCTGGGGCCACATCTACGCCGCGATGCTGACCCGCCCGGACCTCGAGCCGCCACTCCTCGGCCTGGTCGTCAGCGGCGCGCATTCCGACCTCGTCCGGATGCCGGGGCACGGCCGATTCCAGGTCATCGGCCGGACCCGCGACGACGCGGCGGGAGAAGCCTTCGACAAGGCGGCCCGCATGCTCGGTCTGGGGTTCCCGGGCGGTCCGGCTCTGGACCGCCTCGCCCGCAAGGGGGAGCCCAAGCGTCAACCCCTGCCGCGGCCTTCTCTGCCCGGCCTCGAGTACAGCTTCAGCGGCCTCAAGACCGCCCTGCTGTACCGCCTCCGCGACCTGGGCGACTCCGTCACGGACCAGGATCGAGCGGACCTCGCGGCGGCGTTCGAGCAGTCCGTCGTTGAATCGCTGCTCGAAAAGCTCGACCGGGCGCTGGAGGCCGAGCCGGTGGAGGACGTCGTCGTCGCCGGTGGGGTGGCGGCCAACTCGCTCCTGCGGAGGCGGGCGGCCGAGGTGGTCGGCAAGCGGGCCCGGCTGACCATGCCATCGCTCGAGCTCTGCACCGACAACGCGGCCATGATCGCCGCCGCCGGCTATTTCACCTCCCCGCTCGCCGGGGAGGTCGGCCGCAGGCCGGGTGGGGAGTTCCGCCCCGCTGTCGTCGACCCATCGCTAGGCTGGGACTGATGGGCGTCAAGGGCTGGACTGTCGTTTTCAAGGGGGAGCGCATCCAGGCCGAGATCGTGGCCGCGGCCCTGGAGGCGGGAGGCCTCCAGGTGGAGGTCTTCGGCGACAACGCCTATGGGATCGGCATCGACCTCACGGCGGCCCGCCTTATGGTGCCCGACGACCAGGCGCAGGCCGCCCGAAAGCTGATCCAGGAGGCCGAAGAGTCGCCACCCGCTGAGGACGTTTAGCAACCCCGACCCGATAGGTACTACTATTAGCAGTCGACCTGTCTGAGTGCTAAGCGCTCGGGAGGGGGGACTGCCAAATTCACCGAACAGCTAGGAGGGCTGCACATGAACCTGAAACCGTTGGCCGACCGCGTAGTGGTCAAGCCGGTCGATAAAGAGGAAAAGACCAAGAGCGGGATCGTCCTTCCGGACACCGCCAAGGAGAAGCCCCAGGAGGGCATCGTCCAGGCCGTGGGGACTGGAAGGATCCTGGACAACGGCACCAAGGTGCCGATGGAGCTCAAGGTCGGCGACAAGGTGCTCTACGCGAAGTACGCCGGCAACGAATTCAAGATCGACGAGATCGAGTACCTGATCGTATCGGAGAAAGACGTGCTGGCCGTGGTCGGCTCGAACGGCAAGAAGTAACCAGGAGATAGAAGAGGGAAACATATGGCGAAAACAGTCACATTCGATGTGGAGGCGCGACAGCACCTCAAGAAGGGCATCGACACCGTTGCCCAAGCAGTGCGCATCACTCTCGGCCCCAAGGGCCGCAACGTCGTCCTCGAGAAGAAGTTCGGCGCCCCGACCGTCACCAACGACGGCGTGACGATCGTGCGCGAGATCGAGCTCAAGGACGCGATGGAGAACACCGGCGCGCAGCTGCTGCGCGAGGTCGCGACCAAGACCAACGACGTGGCCGGTGACGGCACGACCACGGCGACGATCCTGGCGCAGACCATGATCAGCGAAGGCTTCCGCAACGTCACCGCGGGCGCCAACCCGATGCTGCTCAAGGTCGGCATCGAGAAGGCCGTCGAGGCGGTGGTCGAAGAGATCAAGAAGCTTTCCGTGCCGGTCAAGGGCCACGAGGATGTCGCGCACGTGGCGGCGATCTCGTCCCAGGACCAGAAGATCGGTGAGCTCATCGCCGACGCGATGGACAAGGTCGGCAAGGATGGGGTCATCACCGTCGAGGACAACCAGGCCATGGCGACCGAGCTCGAGGTCGTCGAGGGCATGCAGTTCGACCGCGGCTACATCGCCGCGTACATGGTCACCAACCCCGACCGCATGGAAGCGGTGCTGGACGAGCCGTTCGTGCTCATCACCGACCGCAAGATCTCGGCCATCAGTGACCTCCTCCCCGTGCTGGAGAAGGTCGTGCAGATGGGCAAGCCGCTGCTGGTCGTGGCGGAGGACGTCGAGGGCGAGGCTCTGGCCACCCTGATCGTCAACAAGCTGCGCGGCACCTTCAACGCGGTAGCCGTCAAGGCGCCAGGCTTCGGCGACCGCCGCAAGGCGATGCTCGAGGACATGGCGATCCTGACCGGCGGCCAGGTCATCTCAGAGGACCTCGGTCTGAAGCTCGACCAGACAAAGGTTGAGCAGCTGGGCAAGGCCCGCAAGGTCACCGTCACCAAGGACGACACAACGATCGTGGTCGACGCCGAGAATGACCCCAAGCGCCAGGCGGCGATCCAGGGTCGCATCAAGGCGATCAAGAACCAGATCGAGGAGACCACCTCAGACTTCGACAAGGAGAAGCTGCAGGAGCGGCTCGCGAAGCTGGCCGGCGGCGTCGCCGTGATCAAGGTCGGGGCTGCCACCGAGGTGGAGCAGAAGGAGAAGAAGCACCGCATCGAGGACGCGCTGAGCGCGACCAAGGCCGCGGTGGAAGAGGGCATCGTCGCGGGCGGCGGCACCGTGCTGCTCAACGCGCAGAAGAAGCTCGACGGCGGGCTTGGCCTGAAGGACGACCAGGCAACTGGCGTCGCGATCGTCCGCAAGTCGCTCGAGGAGCCGGTCAAGCAGATCGCGCTGAACGCCGGCAAGGAAGGCTCGCTCATCGTCGAGCAGATCCGCAAGAGCAAGCCGGGCGAGGGCTACGACGCTCTCAACGACAAGTTCGTCAACATGTTCGAGTCGGGCATCGTCGACCCCGCCAAGGTCACCCGGTCGGCGCTGCAGAACGCTGCATCGATCGCCGCCATGGTGCTGACCACCGAGGCGATGGTCACCGAGGTACCCGAAGAGAAGAGGAACTCAGGGATGCCGGGCGGCATGTCGCCCGACATGATGTAACGAGTTAGACGCGAGTCTTGAGAGCCCCTCGACGAGAGGGGCTCTTTTTTTACCTCCCCACTTGCTGGGGAGGTCGGCGGCGAAGCCGCCGGGTGGGGAGATCCATACCGTCCTCACCGGAAAAGAAACTTCCCAGGCCCGCGATGCGCCGGGCCGCGACCGACACCGCGAGCGGCAGCAGCAGCATGAAAGTTGCGACGATGACCGAGAGTGGGTCGGGGAGGCGCCGGGGGTCATTGAGGCCCAGGTAGGTGAGGTATCCGCCGCCAACGGCGGTCACGAGCACGATCACCACCGCTGCACCGATCGCCCAAAGCCGGTACTCGCGGTAGAGGGGAGGGGCGTTCCGGCTGGCCAGGCGCAAGAGCCACCATGCGGTGAGACCGTTGAGCACCAGGCCGCTGATGACAGCGGACGCGGCGATGCCGATTCTGAACTGGGTCAGGTGGACCATGACGAACGCGGAGGCGTTCACGGCCAGGATGCCGAGGGGCGTCAAAACGCCCAGGGTCAGAAGCGCTATTTCTCTAAGGCGTCGGGATCGAAGCGTTAGTGGCCGCAGCCGCAGGCTTGCGCGCCGCCGGCGTCGTCGCCGGTGTCGAACGAGTGGCCGCAGGAGCACGAATGCACTGCGTTCGGGTTGTGCACCGTGAAGCCGGCGCCCATCAGGCTGTCGACGTAGTCGATCTCCGAGCCCCGGATGTACGCCACGCTGAAGTCGTCGACCACGATCTGGACGCCCTCGTTGTTGACGATCAGGTCGTCGGCGCGGCGCTGGTCGTCAAAGGCCATGCCGTACTGCATTCCCGAGCAGCCTCCGCCGCTGACGAAGACGCGGAGGGCGAGCTGGGGGTTGTCTTCCTTGGCGAGCAGCTCCTTGAGTCGCGACTGGGCTTCTGGGGTTAGTGAGACGACAGCTTGTTCGATCACGTCGAAAATGCTACCACGGAGTTCGCCACGTCCCTCTCCCCACAGGGGAGAGGGTGAGGGAGAGGGGGGTGGGCAGAACTACCGCCGCCCTAGCTTGAACCCCTTCTTTTCCTTGGTCTCGGCGGCCGTGGAGCCGGCGATGATCTGCGCCAGCTGCTCGGAGCCCCGCGAAAGAGCGCTCTTGGGATCGGTCAGGACCAGGATCTCGCCCTTGACCGCGGCCTCGTCAGGCTTGGTCCCGTCGAAGTCGATCTCGACCGCCAGGTCCTGCTTCAAGGTGCGTATGACGTCTTCCTTGCTCACGACCGACTTGGGCACCTTGTTGTTGAGGGCGAGGATGACGCGGCCCGGCACGATGTTGAGGACGTTGGTGAAGATGTTCAAAAGCTCGCCGACGTCTTTGAGTGAGGAGAGCTCCGGCGTGACGAGGACCAGGACGCGCTGCGAGTGGTCGAGCACGCTGATCACGATGTCGGTGAAGGCGACTCCAAGGTCGAAGACGATGTAGCGAAACGCGTTGACCAGGATGCCCATCGCGCGGTTGACGAGGTCGACGGTGATCAGGTCCGCCTGTTCTGCGCGAAGCACTCCGGGCAGCAGCATCATGCCGCCGGGGTGGTGGAGGATCGCGCCAAGGACCGCCTCCTCGAAGTTCTGAGGAGGCACCTGGCTCGCCGCGGCGAGACATCCCGTCGGCGTCAGGTAAGAGATTAGGGCGGCGTGGTTGTACGGCAGGGCCAGGTCGACGAGCAGCACCTCACCGGGGAAGCGCTTCGCCAGGGCGGCCGCCAGGTTCACGGCGATCGTGGTACGGCCCGAGCCACCCTTAGGCGAGTAGATGGCCACGGTGGAGGCGGCCTGCTCCGGCGCGACCAGGCGAGCCCGGGCGATCAGGTTCGGCAGGGTGTCCTTGCGCTGCTCGACCAGCTTGGTCAGCTCGATCAGGGCGTCCGAGTCCGCAGGCACCGTTTCGTAGAGCGTCTTGCGGTCGAGCGTCAGCAGCCGGCAGTCCTCGAGCGCCCGGACGCTGGCGGTGCGCGTCTCTTCAGAAATCAAGGCCATCTCACCGAAGAAGTCGTCGGGACCCATCAGGGCGATCGTGATGGTGTGGCCGGGCGACTCCTCGACGTAGACCTCGCAGCGGCCGGTCTCGACGATGAACATGGTGTCGCCAGGGTCGCCCTGATGAACGATCACCGATCCCTTGGCGGCCGAAGCCGGCGCCAGGCGGCGGGACAGGGCGTGGAGGATGTTGTCGGGGAGCGTGAAGAAGATGGCGACCCGCTCCAGGATCTGGAAGCGCCGTCGCAGCTCGTCCGGCGAGCCCGAGGTTGCGCGGTCGTTGTCGCTCACGCCGGAGGGAATTATAGGTTTGAGGCTCTAACTCCCTCTCCCCTTCAGGGGAGCAATCAGATGGCGCGCCTGGCGCGTCCCTAACGGGCTTGTCCCCGCAGGGTTGGGGTGAGGGGGAATCGGCTCGAAGTCCTCCCCATTCATGGGGAGGTGGCGCCGAAGGCGCCGGAGGGGCTGGGGGTTTAATTCCAGGCCGTTGGTAGACTTAGCCGCTGCCGGTCCCGTGGTGTAGCCTGGCCAAACACGCGGCCCTGTCAAGGCCGAGAGCGCCGGTTCGAATCCGGTCGGGACCGCCATACACCCGGAGCAGATGCGGCTCTACGGAGAGGTGGCCGAGTCCGGTTGAAGGCGACGGTCTCGAAAACCGTTATAGGTGCAAGCCTATCTAGGGTTCAAATCCCTACCTCTCCGCTCAACTCGCGTGTTGAGCATTGCCGCCCCTGCGCCTTCATCCCATAGTGCCGGCCGCCGTGTCAGCAGCCGCCCGTGTGACCGCCCGTTGCGTCTAGGCGCTCTAGTCCTTGGGGTGGAAGAAGGAGTGCTCCTTTTTGTCGAACCTCCCGTCCAGGAAGCCCGGCCGCGAGTCAGCGCTCATCAGCCCGAGCACGATGGACAGCACGCACAGCGCCACCAACCCGATCGGCAAATACCACATCGGATTCACGGCCCAGATGGTACGACTCAGCATCGCCCGGGTCGAGCGCATTGCGCACCGCGAGCAGGCTGTCGCGCCATCCACCTACGGGATCAGCCGGTAGCGGGACGTAATGTTGGACGGATACAAATCTCTCCCTCTCCGCCACTTGGACGGTCCGACAAAATGGCGGTCCCGGTGCCAGAATCGCGGGGCATATGGACGCCGCTCGGGCCCTCACTGCGTGTGGTTTGACCGTCTGGCTGGCTGCGCTGGTTGCTGCTGCGGCCTTCGTTCGCACGCGCATGCGCTGTCCAAAGTCTATGTATGCGGGACGCTGGGGGCGGCGCCCTCCGGGGTGGGCCGGGGCGATCTCAGGCTTGGTGACCTTCGCAGTCACCGCCTTCTTCGTTCCGACCGTCGCCTGGGGGGTCAACTGGATCGCCTCCGTATTGGTGATCTATGCGTTGGGGTCTTATGTGGTTGCACTCACAGTCGAAAGGCGCCGGGCGATGCGGCTCGGTCTCCCCGAGCCCGGCACAGATGGCACGACCAGCTTCGCCGAATTCGTTGTGTTCCTGGCGATCGCGGCGCTCTTCGCCTTGACAGCTCTGGGGCTGACCGTCTACGGAATCGCAAATGAACTTGGCGCGAATCGCGGTGAAGGCGGCGCGGCGCTTGGACTCGGAGTGGCGGCCTTGTTCGTTGCCATCTTCATGGGTCTTTTCGCGAGCCCTTTGCTGCTCGCCCGGCGGCGTCGCTGATCGAGGTTCCACTCACGGAATCAGTAGGTAGTCACGTAAACAGCTCACAAGCCCGCGATTCGGATTCGTGACCTGATCTCGTGGAGGGGGTCAGCCCGTTCGGTCGGCAGATTTTGTCGGCGACCTGACGACTCGCAATACCAGCGGGAGAATTGCTGCAGCCAGCACGACGACCGCAGCCAATCCCGTTACTATCGCCGCCCCTGAAAAGGCGGGATCGCTTGGGGCGCTCGGACAATCGAGGCAGGGCGGTGGGCTGGCCAGAAGCACGGCCACAGCTGCGACGAAACCACTCGCCAGCACCGTCAGTGCCGACCTGATCACGAGCCATGTCCACCCGGCGCGCCAGAGCCGAAGGAGGTTCCCGACTAACACTATGAATGCGCCCACCATGACGGCGGCAGACCCCAGGTCGGCCATCGAATAGGCGGGATCGGGTGCCGGCGAGAAGCAGACGATCCCATTCCCCGGCCAGATCGTCTGGTGATCTTGTGCTGGGCAGCGGCACGGTACGGTCACGCTGGTCGTCGTGGCACCGCAGTAGTCCCAAGCGGAGGTCACGTCCTCGCGCCCAACCCCGACGAAGGCGGACAGGAGCCCCGCGGCAAGGACGATGGCGCCGAACAATCCCAGCCACCGTGTCCATCCGGACTTGCGGGCGGAGCCGTCCAAGCCCATGGCGCGTCGAGTCTACTTCCGCGGTCCTCCTCGCCACTCCCTTTCACGTCTGGCGTCAGACGTGCGCCATCACGGGCGAACATCGACAGTCTTAACCGATAGCTCGTCGTAAACACGCCCTCGCGTCCTTAATGTCTCGCGCCTCAGGGGCCGAGAGCGTTGAGGATGTCGCCACGGAAACCACTCACTGGACTGCTCGTCTTCGGCGTGTCAGTCATCACCTCGGTCAGCACCAGCGGGCCTGAATCCGTCCACAGCATCTCCGTCTCCAACGGCGTCCGATATACCGTGGCAGGGGCGCGGATCGACGCGCACAGCGGAACGATCCTGCGCGGACAGGACGGCCTTTTCTACTGGTACGGCGAGTCCTACGCTTGCGGCTTTCACTGGACCGATCCCCAGACCCCTTACTGCGGCCCCCAGGTCTACCACTCGTCCGACATGTCCCACTGGCAGGGTCCCTGGCCTCTCTTCGATGCATCGTCGGCCAGCTGGCAAGACCTGTGCATGCACCAGCCCGGCGCCCCGGGCAACGGCTGCTTCCGGCCCAAAGTCGTCTACAACCCCGGGACGCGACTCTACGTGCTGTGGCTCAACACGGGCGGCTTCGCGGGCGACGGCTATCGAGTGCTGACCAGTCGAGCCCCCATCGGTCCTTTCCAACTGGCCGCGAAACCGGAGCTGCGCGACGGAGCCATTGCCGACTGGCGAGGCAACCCGCACGCCCAGGATGGAGATGAGGGCCTGTTCGTCGATGCCGGCGGTTCAGCGTGGCTGACGTGGAGCAGGGGAGGACGCCTTCTTCAAGAAAAGTTGAACGCCGCGTACACGAGCGGCACCGGCGCGCCCAAGGTGATCATGAACTATCCCCAATTTGCCCCGTGGGCCGGCGTCGAATCCCCGTCCGAGTTCGAGCACGACGGCCACTACTACCTCGCCATGAGCCTGCCGCGGTGTCCGTACTGCGTCGCCACAGGCACAGCGATCGAGCGGGCGTCGTCGCCCGGCGGGCCGTGGACCTACCGTGGAATCGTCACCTCCGGGTCATGCGACGGCCAGCCGAACGAGGTCGACCAGATCGCGTCCGGGATTCTCATGTGGTCGAGTGACCAGTGGGTCCGCGGCGGGAGCGCCGGAATGTGGCCGAGGCTGAATGAAACGCTCGCGACGCAGACGTGGGAGAAGGTTTACTTCGACGGCACCGACGTGGCGCCCATCGCGTGCGCCTCGCGATTCGGTTTTCGCATCGATGACAACTGATCGCCGGGCGATCAGATGAAAGCGATGGCTTCGTAGATCGGACCCCGGTCGAACCAATCGCCCGAGAACGTGACGTGCATCGCGTTCTGCTCCCACGGATCATCGGTCCAGAAATCCGAGGCGCCGTTCAACCCGGTGAGCGTGACGAAGTGAGTGCTGCCGGTCGGCAGGTTCATGCCGACCACAACCGGGTGGCCCGCCGAGACCTGGGCCTGGATCCACCCCAGGCCGGGGTTCTCGACGATCACCGTCGTATGACCGGGCACCTTCAGCGCGGAGTTGAAGATCGCCCCATTTCCGTTGAACCATTCGGTGTGGGCGGCGATCGTCGCGGGAGTCACCGACCGAAAGCCGAAGTGGGAGTAGACCATCGCCAGGTCTGACAGCAGGCAGCCGATCTGCCACACAGGATAGGTCGCCGCGCCGACGCTCGATGACGCCCACCGCGTGTCTCTCTGGTTGTAGTAGGTGCCCCATCCGTCGCTGATCGGCTGGGCGTCGAGAATCGTCCGCTCCGTGCTGCCTCCGCCGCTTCCGGCGCCGGCCATTCCCCGCGCGATGTCCCAGCCCGGCCACGTCTTCGAAGCCGCCAGCGCCGGAGCGCTGCCCCAGGCGCGGACATCTCCGTGGCGGTCGAGCACCCATCCTCCGGGCGAACCGGCTGGAGCAGCGGTCCACGCGACGAGCGAATCGGCCATGTCCTGGTTGGGCCACAGGGCGGACTGCTGAACCGCGGGTGCGCCGCCGAACGGGTGGATGCCGCCTGAGTAATCGAGTGTGTAGCCCTGGACAAACAGTCCGTTGAGGCCGTCGGTCAGCGCGACGCCGCGGGCGACGTCCTCGGACCAGTGGACCGCGCCGGCGATTGGGCGCGCCCCGCCAAACGCATGGATGCCACCGTAGCCGTCGAGGGTGTAGCCCATCACCGATTGCGGCGTGCTGTCCGGCGTGAGGATCAGTGCTCGGGCGATGCCCTGGCTCTGCCAGATCGCGTTGCCGGTGACGGCGGTCGCGCCTCCGAAGGGGTGGATGCCGCCGTCCGCGTCGAGCAGGTAGCCCGCCGGGGCGAGGCTCGATGACCACGGCGCCATCACGATCTCGCGGGCGCCGATCCAGTGTGGCCAGTAGACGTGGCTGTCGACCGCCGGCGCGCTGCCCACCGGGTGCAGGCCACCCCATCCGTCCATCACGTATCCGCCGCTGCCGTCGGGAAAGAGCGCGAGGCTGTAGGCGATGTCTTTGGTCGGCCAGGACGCGCTGGTCGCCAGCGCCCGTGACGCGCCGACCGGATGCACACCGCCCCAACCGTCGAGCACGTAGAGGTGCGTCTGGTTATCGACCGGCAGCGGCCTCGAGGCGGTGGCGCCAATGCCCAGAAGCAGGGAATGCGGCGCGCGCGCGCTGGGGTTGGACAGCACTAGTAGGGTGGAGGTGAGGATGGCGATGCCGAGGGCGGCGACGACCACCAACGGGTATATGCGGCGGCGCACGGCGGGCCGATCGTAGCCCATGGCGCGGGATCTTTGGCAAGTGGTCGGGTGATGGCCGAGTTTACGGCTGAGGTCATCAAGGCGGCCCAACAAGAGAAGGAGGTGACCCTCATCACCAGCGGCCGCAAGACCGGCAAGCCGAGAGCGGTGACGGTGTGGAT
>VBGP01000050.1 GCA_005880795.1 Chloroflexota bacterium
TGATCGGCGTGGTGATCGGCCTTGTCGTCGGTCTCCTCATCACCGTGGTGGTCATCGCGGCAAAGGTCGGGTTTTTAGTGAACACACAGCGTGCTGCGCATCCGTTTGTCCTGGCCGCGCTGTTCATCGTTCCCGCCCTGGCCGGTGGCCTGATCGGCGCTTTCTGGAAGCGACCCTCCGGACGGACTTAAGACAGACTCAAAAATGGCCCCGCGCCGGCTCCACCACGATGGTCAATGAGATGTGGTCCGCAATCACCGGAAGCAAGGGCATTGCACCAGGGGAGGTTCGGATCTCAACGCGGCTTCGGGGTGCGGTGCGTTGCAGCGAGCTTGCGGCATCGGTGGGGCTCAGGCCGCGGATCTGCGACGTCAGTGACTGGGGTGAGAGCTTCGGGACAATGTATCCATCCGCTTTTCCGGTGACGAGCACGTCGTCCCCGGTGACGAGGACGTCGGCGTTGGGACCGACCTGCCGGCCCTGGAAGATGAACTGTACCGGGTCGTCCGTGAGCTCCTGGCCTGACGGCACCTTGGCCTTGAGCGCAGCAAGCATGAGGACATTGGCATCGCGCTCGGAAAACGCCGTCGCGCCGATCGCGCCAGACACTGTGATCGTGAATAAGGGGGTCTCGTCACCGACGTTGTGATCGCTCGTCACCGTGATATCCGGCTGCGAATCGCCGACATAGAGATTTCCCTGGGACTTGGCGTAGAGCGCGGCCCCCAGCTCATTGGTGACCTTGACCGAGAGCGCGTTGCGCACGGCGTCAAAGTCCGACTGTTGGATGACCTGGGTAGAGCGCCCACTTACCTGCACCGTGCTCGCTGACCCCTGCTGGCTCTCGCTCGCGTAAACCTGGAACCGTTCGGTGGGCAATGCGCCTCCACCCAGGCCGCCGGCGAGTGTCGCGACCGCCTCAAGATTCTGTCGCGGGACCGAGACCGTCACCGAGGCAGTCTCCGTGAACAAGAGGCTGCCACCGGCTGCCGCCAGCACGACAATGGCGCTGACGAGTGTGACGCGCACCACCTGAGCTCGGCCTGTGGCCATGCTGCAGAAACGTCAGGAGGACCGGCGCGGTTATCAAGCCCGGCCGCCTCCAACCCGCACCCAGCGTACGTTGCGAATCGCGAACCGCTCATAGGCGCGGTCATACCAGCTCGTGTTGATTGGCACATCGGGTCGGTTGGCGAGGATCATCGCGAAGATTTCCCCTACGCCTGGCAACCCCATCAGCAGCGGCGAACGCTGGCCCTCGAGCCTGATCCGACGGAGACCCGTGCCGAACGGTCCGAACGGCGTGTCGACCCCCTTGATCCGCCCCAGTGGAGCTTCGTGGGAGGTCATCATCGTGTGCCAGCGGAGCGTCGAACCATCCACGACCGCGACCTCGTAGGCCACCCGGAACAAGAACCAGTAGGCGGTCCAGACCAGTGCCCCCACCCAGAGAGCGATGAACACCGTCAGCAGCAGATCTTTGTTGCCTCGCAGGCTCAGCAAGAGCAGTACGGCGATACACGACATCACGACGAAGAAGGCGATGATCAGCGGCCGGAATCTGACCATTCGAAACGTGGCGTCGGCGCCGGTCATGGAATGGCTTGCGCCTGTTGTTGGGTATGACATACCCATGAGTAGTAGTTTCCTCGACTTCAACCGCAACCTCATCAAGGACCTGCGCGCCAACGGCGGCAAGGCCACCAGCGGTCCATTCAAGGGCCGCGACGTGCTCATCCTGACCACGACCGGAGCCAAGTCCGGCGAGGACCGCGAAAACCCGCTCGTCTACACGTGGGAGAAGGGCCACCACGTGATCGTCGCCTCCAAGGGCGGCGCCCCGACCCACCCCTCCTGGTACCACAACCTCAGCAGCCATCCGATCGTCACGGTCGAGGCGGGCGGCGA
Source organism: Chloroflexota bacterium (assembly GCA_005880795.1). Lineage (GTDB taxonomy): Bacteria > Chloroflexota > Dormibacteria > Dormibacterales > Dormibacteraceae > 40CM-4-65-16. Next base: position 1,909 of record VBGP01000050.1, read on the forward strand.
GAAGTTCAAGGCCCGGGCCAAAGTGGTCGACGGGGACGACTACGAGCGCATCTACAAGCAGCACGCCGACATCAACCCCGGCTTCTGGGATTACCGGAAGAACACCACTCGAAAGATCCCGGTCATCGTGCTGGAGCGCATCGACCAGGACCGGCGAACTTAAGGCTGATCAGGCGCCGGGTAACCGGAGTAACCTTCGGCCGGTGCCCGATTTGAGCCATCTCTGGCAGCGCTTTCTGATCGCGTCAGCCCTGGTCTTTGGCCTCGCTCTAGGCGTGGCCGCGACCATCTTCGGGTACAGCAACACAGCCCCGGTGAACATCAGCTGGTCGGTCTTGCGACTCGACGGTATTCCGCTCTGGTCGGTGGCGGTCGTCCCGCTGGTCCTGGTGCTTGCGGCCGGCACCGTGTACCACTGGTACAGCAACCTCCACCACTTCACCGAGCACATGCGGCACCGTCGCCGCGTCCACGAGCTCGAGGCTGAGGTCACCAAGCTCCGAGCGCACCTGGACCAGCTGCTCGAGATGCCCGACCACACGACAGGCCAGCCGGCAGAAAGGCCGGCCATCCCGGAGCCCGTGGCGGCGGAGGTCGCGGCTGGGCCGGAGATCTCCGAACCCCTGGCGCATAACGGCGATGACAAGGCCGCCCGGAAGGCCCGCAAGCGCGTCTCGCTCGCGGTAAGCGACACTGAGCCGGTCGCCGTGGCAGCTCCCACCGAAACCACCGAAACCGAGCCCCGCGAAGAAACGCCCGCAGACGCCTGATGAACGAGGCGCAACGCCGGGGAATCGCTGATCGCCGCCGCGCCGGTCGCCTGGTCGTCCCTTCGGAACAGGCGCCCGCCGACCGCGCGCTGCTCGAGCGGAGCGCCATCGAGGAGCTCAGCCACCATGCAGATCCCTGGCGTGTGCTGCGCATCCTGTCCGAGTTCGTCGAAGGTTTTGACGCCCTCAACGAGGTCGGCCCCGCGGTCACTGTGTTCGGTTCGGCTCGGTCACACCCCAACGATCCTTACTACATCGCGGGCAGGAAGCTGGGCGCCGTGCTGGCAAACCGCGGTTTCGCGGTGATCACGGGCGGCGGTCCCGGGATCATGGAAGCCGTCAACCGAGGATGCCACGAGGCGGGCGGCCTGTCGGTCGGCTGCAACATCGAGCTGCCCCATGAGCAGTCCCTCAACAAATATGTCGACCTCGGTGTCGAGTTTCGCTACTTCTTCGTGCGCAAGAACATGTTCGTGAAGTACGCGCGCGGCTTCGTGATCTTTCCAGGCGGCTTCGGCACCTTGGACGAGCTGTTCGAATCGCTGACCCTGGCCCAGACCGGCAAGATCGAGCACTTCCCGATCGTGCTTTTCGGCACGCCCTACTGGAAGGGCCTGCTCGAGTGGCTGAAGGAACACGTGCTGGCCGCCGGCGCGATCGCGCCCGACGACCTGAAGCTCATGACGCTCACCGACGACCCGGAGGAGGCGGCCGAGATGGCGACGCGGCCGCTCCCGGTGGAGGTCGACGAGCCACGTGAGCAGACCGGCGAACCGAAGCGAGATCCGCGATAACCCCGCTCGACTTCTACTTCCTGACCGATGGGGGCCAAACCTCCGACGCGGTCGCACAGAGGCTGGCGTCCTTTCTCGATGGCGCTACCAGGACACTCGACGTGGCGATCTACGACCTGCGGCTCGAGGCTTCGCCCTCGGCAACAGTGTTCAACTCCTTTCAGGCGGCGGTGAAACGCGGCGTTGCGGTCCGGCTCATGTTCAACCAGGACCACGCCCAGGCCATCCCTGTACCACCGCCACCGGAGATCGACTGGGCGTTTGTCGACCAGCTGCGGGCAGCCGGCGTGCAGATCAAGCCCGTGCCCGGTGTGCCAGACCTGATGCATCACAAGTACGTGGTGCGCGACGCGGGCTCGGCCGAGGCGGCGCTGCTCACGGGCTCGACCAATTGGACCAACGATTCCTGGAACCGAGAAGAAAACGTGATGTTCACGATCGCATCGGGTGACGTGGCGGCAGACTTCGCGGCGAATTTCGAGGGCTTGTGGGAGAAACCAATCGTCGCCATCTCCGGCCGCATGTCTTCGCCGTGGTCGTCTCTGGCTGACGGAACCCGTGTGCGTCCGTACTTCTGTCCGGGTCGCAGCCTCAAGCTCGTCCACGCGATGTCGCGCTCCATTGCATCCGCGGAAAAGCGGATTCGCATCTGCTCGCCGGTGATCACGTCCGGTCCCATCCTGGGCACGCTCGCCGAGGTCACCGCGCAGCACAAGGTCGACATAGCCGGTGTGTACGATGCGACGCAGATGGACGAGGTCCAGCATCAGTGGGCGAGCCAGGGGGGCGCGGCATGGAAGATCGCTGCTTTTCACAGCATCACCACCGCGGTGCGTTTCGGGGGTAAGCGCTCAACTCCTTACGCGAAAGGCTCGGTTCACGACTTCATGCACGCGAAGATCCTTGTCGCCGACGACTACGTCTACGCGGGCAGCTTCAACCTTTCGCACAGCGGCGAGAGCAACGCCGAGAACGTGATCCAGATCGAGAGCGCCGAGGTCGCCGACCTGTGCGCCGCCTACATCGACACCGTCGCGGCGCGCTATGGTGGCGCGCCAGTCAGGGCGGCGTAGTCACGACCCGTCCTCGAATCCTCTGGCTTGCCTCTGTATTGGCGGCGGTCCTGGTAGTAGTCGCGCTCTGGATCGCGCCGCGCCTTCAACCGGCGACAGGCACTCTGGTTGTCGTCGCGGCCGGCCGATCGGCCACGTCGTTGCCTGCATCGACCCTGATGCTTCACGAAAGCGGCGGATCCTGGGTGACCGTCGGCAAGTTGACCGGCAGCGTGCCGGCGGCGCCCGCCCAGGGCCAGCTCCTTGCCCTCCCGATGCGCGCGGGCGCTTATGACGGTGTCCGCCTTGGTGACGACGTGCAGCGGCTTGCCTTGAAGGTCACCGCAGGCCAGGTCGAACCGCTCTTGCTCGGTATCGACTCGGGACGCCTGGTCACGGGCGCCGTCTACGCGGGCAACGACGACGTGAATCTCGGCCTGGGCGAGCTCGCGGGCAAGTTCGAACCGATGCCCGCCTTCCAGCTCATCGACCCTGCCGCCGCCCCGATCAACCTCGATTCGCTGGCCGGCAAAGATGTCGTGATCGCCGCCTTTCACACGACCTGCCACGAAACGTGCCCGCTCTACACCGCGCTCTTCAGTCAGCTCGCCAAGCAGATCCCGCCGACCGTGACGCTCCTCGAGGTGACCACCGACCCGGAGACGGACACCCCCTCGGTGCTCAAGAGCTACGCCGGCCAGATCGGTGCGCACTGGACCTTCGCCACCGGCACCGCGCAGGCGGTGGCGGATTTCTGGAAACCGTTTGGTGTCGAGCTGGCCGGCGGCGACACGCATACGTCGACGCTGGCATTGGTCGATCGTCACGGCTTCATTCGCCTCGTCTATCGAGGCGTGCCGAAGGTCGGCCATGACATCGGGCCATCGCTGGTGACCTCGCTCAGCGCAAAAGGGCTGTCGGAGCTTGCCTCTGGTGGAGATGGCTGGGGCGCGCCGGACGTCCTGCATGCGCTGGCCACGATCGCCGCCCCAGAGGGGTCCGTCGTGTCTGCGGGTGGCAAAGCGCCGGCCTTCACGCTGACCTCCACCGACGGCGCGAAGGTAAGCCTCTCCGACTACGCAGGAAAGCCTGTGGTGATCAACTTTTGGGCGACCTATTGCCCTCCGTGCAAGGCGGAGATGCCTTTGCTCCAGAAGTCCGTCGGGCCACAGTCGGGCGCCCGGCTTGTGCTGATCGATGAGGGAGACGGTCCTGAGGCGACGCGCTCTTTTCTTCAGAGCCTCGGCATCCGGCAAGCGGCTCTCCTCGATTCCGACCTGGCCGTTGGCCGCGCCTATGGCTTGTCAGCGCTGCCGATGACGGTCTTTCTGCGGTCGGATGGAACCATCGACCGCCGGCAGATCGGCCAGCTCCAGGCGGGGGTGCTGGCCGCGGAGCTGTCGAATCTAAGCAGTCAGTAGACTGGGCCCGAGTTGGTCTCAGCCGGACTTTTCCGCCGCGTCGCTTTCACGACCGCGTTTTTCGCTTACCTCCAGATAGCCCTTGGCGGCCTCGTGCGGGTCACGGGCTCAGGGCTCGGATGTCCCGACTGGCCGCTCTGCCATGGCCGGCCTTACCCGCCGGCGGACATCCATTCGATCATCGAGTACTCGCACCGGTCGGTCGGAACGTTGACCGGGTTGCTTCTGATCGCCACCGTGGTGCTGGCGTGGCTCGTGTTTCGTCAGCAGCGGCCGCTGGTCGCGTGGCTTGCGACTGGTTCGCTTGTGGCGATCGCCGGAGAAGGCGCGCTCGGTGGGGTGGTGGTGGCCAACGAGCTCGCGCCGTGGCTCGTCCTGATCCACCTCGGTCTCGCTATGGTCATCCTCGGTTTTCTGCTTGCCACCGCGCTCATGTCACTCCCGGCGGGAGCCGGGGTACCGGGCCTACGGCTTTGGACAGCGCTCGCGGCTGCCGCCACCTACGTGCTGCTCCTCACCGGGTCCACCGTCGTGGCGAGCAACGCCGACCAGGGCTGTCACTCATGGCCGCTTTGCGGGGGCGGCTTCTCGATTGATTTCGGGGGCGCCAACGCGTTCACCATGCTTCACCGCGGCGCCGTTCTCGTGATCGGAATCCTGATCGTGTACATCGCGATCACCGCGCTGCGGCAGCCCACCCTGCGTGTCGCGGGCCTGGCCACGCTGGTGGTGTTCGCCCTGCAAGTCGCGGTCGGAGCGGGCGCCGGGATCACGGACGCGCCATTCTTCAACGGAATGCACGTGGCGATCGCGACGCTGGTATGGGCGGGGATGCTCTCGATCGCCCTTCTCGCGCTGCCGCGCGTGGACAGAGTGCCGGCGTTTTCGCAGCTCGCGGTGGAGAAACGACCAGCGTGAGCCTCGCTGAGGCGCTTCCTCGCACCAGAACTTTCGGCGATGTGCTGCGGGACTACGTCAGCCTTCTCAAGCTGCGGATCGTTGCGCTCCTCGACGCCACGGCTCTCGGCGTGATGCTTCCCGCGGCGCATGGCCACCCACGTCTGCAGGCAGTGGCCGCGGTCTTCATCGGCCTCACATGCGCTGCCGGCGGCGCCAACGCGATCAACATGTGGTTCGACCGGGACATCGACGCCGAGATGACGCGCACTCGCCGCCGGCCGCTGCCCGCCGGCCGCATCCCGCCCTGGCACGCACTGGCGCTCGGGATCGGACTCAACGCCGTGGCGTTTGCCGTGCTCTGGGCGGAGGCCAACCTGCTCGCCGCGGTCCTCGACCTGACCGGCGCGCTCATCTACGTCTTCGTCTACACCATGTGGCTGAAGCGATCGACGCCGCAGAACATCGTGATCGGCGGCGCGGCAGGTGCCATCCCGCCGCTGGTCGGTTGGGCCGCCGCGACCGGACGCCTTGACCTGACGGCGCTGGCCTTCTTCGGGGTCGTCCTCTTCTGGACCCCACCGCACTTCTGGGCGCTGGCCCAGATGATCAAGACGGACTACGCGCGAGCCAACGTTCCCATGCTTCCCGTGGTGGCCGGCGAGCGGTCGGCCAAGCGCCAGAGCAGCGTCTACGCCGTGCTGACCGCCGGGGTGAGCGTTGTTCCGTTCTTCACCGGCTCGGCCGGCACCGTCTACCTGGCCGGGGCGGCTGTGCTAGGCCTGGGCCTGGTCGCGATCACGGTCCTCGACCTGGAAGGCCGCCGATGGACCAGGCGCCTGTGGACCTACTCGATGGTCTACCTCGCGCTTCTCTTCACGCTGTTCGCCGCCTCGCCCTTCCTGCCCTGATGGAGATCGTTCGCCTCCACCTGGCGCGTCTCGACGCCTTCCACGACATACCGGTGCATGGGTTCGTGATCAAGCACCCGCGCGCCGGCGCCATCCTCGTCGACACGGGCGTCGGCTGGGGCGATGAGCGGCTGATCAAGGATTGGAAGGTCGTCAACCGCCACGCCGCGGACGCGATGGCCGAGCACGACCTGAGCCCCGCCGATGTGAAGATCGTGATCAACAGCCATCTCCATTTCGACCACTGCGGCCAGAATGCCGTCTTCAAGCACGCGCCGTTTTACATCCAGCGCTCTGAGCTGGAACGCGCGCGTCGCGAGGAGCCAACCAACGGGCAGTGGTTCGATTTCGCCGGCGCGCGCTTCGAGCTGCTCGACGGTGACGGTGAGATAGCGGAAGGCGTCCGCGTCGTGGCCACACCTGGCCACACGGTCGGCCATCAGAGCGTGTACGTGGACGGGCCCGATGGGGTGGCCGTGATGATCGGAGACGCCGCGTACACGGCCGATATCTACCGCGACGGCGACAAAGCAGACCTCTCGCCATGGCCGGGCCAGCATGCCGACCGCGACGCGTGGACGCGCTCACTCGAGAAGGTGCATGCATCCCATCCTCACGTAGTGCACTTCTGCCACGACACGCGGGTCCTCGGCCACTCGTGAGTTTCGGGCCGCTGGTCGAAGCGGACTGGCTGCGCGACCACCTCAGCGATCGCGACGTCCGCGTGATCGACTTCCGCTGGTATCTGGAGGGACGCAAGGGGCGGGATGAGTTCCTGCGCGGCCATATCCCGGGCGCGGTTTTCCTCGACCTCGAGAGCGTGACGGGGACGCAGGGAGGAGGGCGGCACCCGCTGCCCTCAGCGGACCAGTTCGAGCGCGAGATGCGATTGCGGGGCGTCGATGACGGTACAAAGGTCGTCGCCTACGACGACACCGGCGGGTCAACCGCCGCCCGGCTGTGGTTCCTGCTCGGCTACTTCGGGCATCGTGCGCAGGCGGTGTTGAATGGAGGCCTGCAGGCCTGGGGCATGCCTCTCGAGGCTGAGGTCGGGGTGTTCCGGCCGGGCCATTTCACCGCGCGAGAGCCGGACGGCTCGCGCGTCCTGGATTTCGATGCCGTGCGCACCCTGCGCGAGCTCCCGGTCATCGATGCCCGCGCCGGTGAGAGGTATCGCGGTGAGAAGGAGCCGATCGACCCCAAGGCCGGGCACATCCCAGGCGCCCTCAGCGCGCCGTTTACCGGGAACCTCGACGAGAACGGTCGATTCAAATCGGCCGACGACCTTCGGAGGCGGTACGAGGAGCTGGGCGCCGGAAACGGTGCTGTCTTCTATTGCGGATCTGGCGTCAACGCGACCCATCACGTGCTGGCGATGGCGGTCGCCGGACTTCCCAACGCACGGCTGTACGCCGGCTCCTGGAGCGACTGGTCCAACCGCGACGCGCCGGTGGCCACGACGAATCCTGCTGGCGGGGATGTCGGATCGACGCAGCATCGGTTACGCGATTGCTCAAGAGGTGCAGCGGGAAGGCGCAGAGCTGCTTCTCACGAGCTTCGGCCGGATGATGTCCATCACCCAGATGACCGCGAAAAAGCTCAGTCCGGTCCCGGAGATCCTCGAGATGGACGTGACCAAAGCGTCGGATATCGACAGCGCGGTCGAGGCAACCTCGAAGAGGTGGGACCGCCTCGATGGCCTGGTGCATTCGGTGGCTTTCGCGCCCGCCGACGCCCTCGGAGGCAAATTTCTGACCACGCCCTGGGAAAGTGTCGCGACGACGCTGCAGGTGAGCGCCTTTTCTTTCAAAGAGCTGGCGCGTGGATTTCTGCCGCTGATGCGCGAGCACGGCGGATCGATGGTGACGCTCGATTTTGATAATTCAACGAGTGCGTGGCCGAAATACGACTGGATGGGGGTATCGAAGGCCGCGCTCGAGTCGGTGACTCGATATCTCGCTCGTGACCTCGGCCGCTACAAGATTCGCGTCAACGCGGTTTGCGCCGGGCCGCTGGCAACCCTGGCCGCGAGCGCGATCCCGGGATTCAAGGACTTCGAAGGTGAGTGGGAAAAACGCGCTCCTCTGGGCTGGAGCTTGCAGGACCGTTCGCCTGTGGGCCGGGCGGTCGCGGTGCTGCTTTCGGACCACCTGGACATGACCACTGGCGAGCTCCTGCATGTCGACGGCGGCTACCACGCCATGGGGGCTGAACTACCTCCGCTCGACTGATACAAGATGTTGTGCTCCTCCGGGGACAAGCGCGCAACATCGTGTTAGGCTCTTCCGAAATCCTGGCGTGGCGGCGCCACCGCCACGACCGGCACACGGGAGGAATGCAGTTTGCGGGAGTGCCTGGTGATCTACGTGGACGCCGCGCTGGACAAGCATGGCCGGGCCGGATGTGGCCTGGCCGTTTTTGTTAGAGGGCGGGCTGTCTACACGGAGTCGTTCGGCTTTTCGCATGTGGGTGGGTCGGCTCAGCTGGAGGCGCACGTTTGCGCCGGCGCGCTGGATCTTGCTGCCGCGCGGTGGCCTTACCACCGCGTGATCGTGCGCACGGATTGCGCTCCAGTCGTCCGTAGCCGAATGCCGGCGAGCGACAGTTTTCGTGTTGCTGTCCACGAAGTCCGCGAACGATGCCGCCGGGGATGGCGTGTGGTGCGTTATGTCAGCCGTAAAGCAAATCCCGCGCACGAGCTTGCCCGCGAGGGATTGAAGAGTCTTTCCAAACAACCGATGCTCGCCGCCGCCTAGAAACGCGTTCAGGGCGATTTAATCGGGCGCAGCTAGAATTGCTGCGCTCGATTTATTTTTCGGCAAGGGAGTGAAAATGGCACCTGAGGAAGCACAAGCGAGCGCGCCGCGACGGCGGGGACGTCCGCCGGGTTCTAAAACGAAACGGACGCGAATAAAGCGGGAAGGCGGTGGGGAGCTCGTCGACCGGCTCAACGCAATGGTTGCCGAGTTGATCACGAAGAACAAGCAGCTGCAGCGCCAGGTCACGAAGATGACGCAGCGCGCCGGCAAAACCGCGGCCAACAAAAACGTCGAACGGGAGCTGCGCACGATCTCGCGGCGCGTCCAGCGCGCGCTCGGATCCGCCACCAAGCGGCGACGCAAGACCGCGCCCACAAACGGTCGCAAGCGCAAGCCCGCGACGCGGAAGCGCCGAACCTCTTAAGCCCCGGTCGACTCCATGTGTTTGGCCGTGCGGTAGGCGTCGACGATGCTGAAGACGTACAGGGCGCCTGGCCCAAGCTCGAGGGGTACGCCGAGCGAAAGTCCGATCACGCTCGCGTCAAGGCCCAGGTCGAAGAGCTGGAAGCCGACGATCCCGACGACAAAGCCGAGGCCCTTGAGGGTGTGGCCGAGGTAGAAGTGCCCGCAACCGGGGATGACGGCCAGCGCCGCCGCGGCCCACGGGCTCTTCCGGTGCGCGGCCAACGGTCGGTAGTACGCGCCCGAGGCCGGCGCGCCACATCGCGGGCACGGCGCGTTCGGGTTGGTCAGGAGCGCCCCGCAGCGCCCGCACAGGACCTCGGCTGCCATCTCGTTCTATGTTGCCAATTTTGCTAGCGTCCTAACCGTGGATCTCGGGTTCACGCCCGAAGAAGAGGCATTCCGGAAAGAGGTCCGAGGCTGGCTCGAGGCCAACCTTCCCGCCGAGTGGCGGCACGGCGCCGCCGGCGGCTTCCGAGAGGAAGAGGAGACCGAAGTCCAGCTTGACTGGCAGCGGCGCCTGCACCAGGGCGGCTGGCTGAAGCTAGGCTGGCCGAAGGAAGCCGGCGGCCGCGGCGCGACGCCCGTGATGCAGGCGATCTACCAGGAGGAGCTGGCGCAGGCCGGCGCCCCCGGCATCCTGGGGCGCCTTGGGGTGACGTTGCTCGCTCCGACGCTCGTGGCGCTCGGCTCCGACTGGCAGAAAGAGACCTACATCGAGAAGATCTTGAGCGGCGAGCTGATCTTCTGCCAGGGCTTCAGCGAGCCGGACGCTGGCAGCGATCTCGCGGGCCTTCGCACGCGCGCCGAGCGGCGGGACGGCAAGTGGGTGCTGAGCGGCCAGAAGACCTGGTCCAGCGGAGCGCACTACTCCCACAAGAGCTTCCTCCTCGCGCGCACCGACCCAGCCGCCGAGGCGCATCGCGGGATCGGTTTCTTCCTGGTCGACATGCACCAGCCCGGCGTCGAGGTGAGGCGGATCAAGCAGATGACCGGCGGGGGTGAGTTCTGCGAGATCTTTCTCTCCGGGGCCGAAGTCGAGGAACGTGACCTGGTCGGGCAACCGGGCGATGGCTGGAAGATCGCGATGACTGTTTTCGGCTTCGAGCGAGGTGGCCTGGCGCAGGCCGCGCGCTTCGAGCGGGCCGTGGCCGAGCTGGCCACGCTCGCGCGGGAGCGTGGAGTCGGTTCCGATGCCACGACGCGACAGAAGATCGCGCAGGCCCAGATCGAAGCGCACGTCTTCCGGGTGATCGGCCTCCGCAACCTCACGAAGGCTCAACACGGCCACGCGCCCGGACCTGAAGCCAGCGTGACCAAGCTCTACTGGAGCGAGATGGACAAGCGCCTGCAGGAGGCGGCGATCGGCGTCGAGGGGATGTACGGTGCGCTCTCGCCGGAGTCCTCGCTCGCCATCGAGGACGGGCGCTGGCAGTATGGCTGGATGTGGGCGCAGGCCGAGACGATCTACGCGGGCTCTTCGGAGATCCAGCGCAACATCATCGCCGAGCGCGTGCTCGGCCTCCCGCGCGGCCGGTGACCACAACCGCGTCCGTCATCGACCGCCTCAAGTCGCGCATCGGGGTGGACGGACCGGCAGTGATGGCAACGGTGGAAGCCGGCCACGTGAGGCGCTTCGCAGAAGCGATCGGGGATCCCAACCCGCGATGGGTCAAGGAGGCTCCGCCGACCTTTCTCGTTGCCCTCGCGCCGGTTTCGCTGCACCTGGCGGAGGCTGAGGAGTACGGCAAGGGCTGGCTCAACGGCGGCAACCGCTTCGAGTATTTCGCGCCGGTGAAGATCGGCGACCAGATCACGGCGACGGGCCGGATCGCCGACGTCTATGAGAAATCAGGTTCGACGGGCACGCTGCTGTTCATCGTCTTCGAGACCGACTACGTCAACCAGCGCGGCGACCTGGTGGCGCGCCTGCGCGGGACGACGATCCGCCGATGAACGTGAAAGTCGGAGAAGAGCTGCCCGACCTGGTCAAGCATCCGACGACCCGGCAGCTCGTGCAGTACGCCGGCGCGCAAGGGGATTTCTACGAGATCCACTACGACCAGGAGTACGCGCACAGCGTCGCGCTGCCTGGGGTCATCCTGCACGGACTGCTCAAGGCAGCGTTCCTCGGCCAGCTCGTGACCGACTGGCTGGGTGACCGCGGAACGCTGAAGACATTCGAGGTCAGCTATCGGGGCGTCGACGTGCCCGCTCATCCGTATCGCTGCCGCGGCCGGGTGACGCGGGTCGCCGGGAATGAAGTCGAGCTCGAGGTCTGGGGCGAGGACGAGACGGGCAAGCGCACCACGGTGGGAACGGCCACGGTAGGGCTGCCCGACTGATGGTCTACGTCTATCTGGCGCTGAAGCTCATCCACATCGGGGCCGCCATCACCGCGGTGGGCTCGAACATCACGTATGGGGTGTGGAACGTCCGCGCGCAGAGCAATCCAGCTCAGCTCGGATTCGCGCTCAAGGGGATCAAGTTCATCGACGACCACATCGCCAACCCGGCATACGGCGTGCTTCTCGTCACCGGGCTGTTGATGGTCTTCGTCAATCGCTGGCCGGTCGGCTCGCTCTGGATCATCCTCGCTCTGATCCTATTTGCGGCACTTGCCGTCCTTGCGTTTCGGGTTTACTCGCCGCTGCTGCGGAATCAGATCCGGCTGGTCGATGCCGGCGACACGACGTCGCGTCGGCCCGATCCTCGGACTCCTCGCCGTGGTGATCCTGATCCTGATGGTGTTCAAGCCCACCCTGTAGCTCCAAAGCAGCGCGATCACCGAGGCATCGATGATGCAGTAGGCGCCGGCGATGGCGGATGGCGGGTTGCCCGACGGAATGTGCGTCCACGGCGCGACCGGAACCCAGGTCCAGCTGCCCAGGGACGTGCCGAAGATCTCCAGCTCGCTGACGATGAGGAAGATCGCGGCGAAAAGCGGCCACCGCGGCGACCGCAAGAGGAAGAAGGCGAAAACCGGCAGACAGAGCGCGCCCTGGACGTCGAACCGCCCGGTCACCAGCGGCAGCACGGTCAGACCGAGCAGCGCCCAGGTCCCGGCGCCGCCGAGCACCGCGTACGCCACGCGGCGGCCGTACCGCTTCACCACCGGCGTCTGCGCCGCGAGGAGCCCGAACAGGTAAACAATGCCGTGCCCCGGCGGCACGAAGAGCGGAAGGTTATGCAGCCGGTAGCGGTAGACGCCCCAGACGATGGAGCAGAAAACCTCGAACCCTGTGGCCACCGCGACGCACAACCACACCTGCACGCGCTGCTCTTTGGGAGCCTTGAAGGCCGCGAGATAAAGGACCGCGAACGTAAGCATCCCCAGCACGTACTGCTGCCACTGAGCTGTGACCCGACTGTCGGCGAACAACCCGAGCGGGGTGTAGACCAGGAGATACGCGTGCAGCCAATATGGCTGCACGCGTCTAGAAATCGTCGAGATTACTTGAGGGTGCCCCTTTCGTCGATGATGCTGCCCTGGAGCGTCCAGCCGGTACCGTTCCAGGTGATCACCTGCTCCTGCATGATCGCGAAGTGGTCGGACGAAGCCGTCTTGACCTTGATGCCTGGAAGCAGGAATGGATTCGTCTCATTCAGCCGGTTGGCGGCGATATCCATGACGTTCTTCCGCGTCATGTTGGTGCCCGCTTGCTTCAGCACGTCGACCATGGTGTAGGCGACCGCGACGCCGTAGATGTTGAAGCCGTCGTCAGGCTTGCACGTCGAGCAGCTGGCGATAATCGTCTTGTACTGCTGCATCCCTGAGTCACTGGCCCACTGTGGGTCGGTCGGGTCTTTGATATAGCTGACGCTGGTGACGTTGGCGAGCGCCGCGCCGTTCTTCTTCGCTGCGGCCATATAGATCTGGGGGTTGGACACCGAGTTCAGGTAGATCGTTGGTGTCCAGTGCAGTGCCGTGATGATGACGAGGGATTGAACTGCCGGCTTCGGCGTGGCAAACAAGAAGACAGTGTCAGCGTTAGCCGCCTTCAGCTTCGCGAGTTGCGCAGCTGGGCTTGCGGCGGTGACGTCGAAGCTCTCCTTGTCCACGATCAGGGAAGCACTGGCTCCAAGTCCGTCGGTCAGGCCCTTCAGATAGTCCTGGCCGTAGTCGTCGTTCTGGTAAAGCACGCCAATCTTTGCGTTGGGGTGGTTCTGCAAGATGTCCTTGGCATAGATGCGTGATTCGCCCTGGTAAGGCGGCTGCCAGCCGAGCGTCCACGGGTTTGAGCTGAAATCTTTGTTGAACGTGGTCGCTCCCGTGGCCACGAAGAGCTGGGGCACTTTCTTGCTGTTCAGGTAGTCACGCACGGAGGTCTGGTCCTGAGTGCCGAGTCCACTGAAGGTCGCAAATACTTGGTCCTGCTCGACGAGTTGCTTAGTCAGCGGCACCGTCTGCGCGGGGTTGTAAGCGTCGTCGTAGATCTTGAACGTGATCTTGCGGCCGTTAACACCGCCCTGGCCGTTGATGTACGTGAAGTACGCGTTCTCGGCATTCGCGATCGTGCCGTACGCGGCGGCCGGTCCGGAAAGGGCGTTGGTCGTGCCGAGGAGGATCGAGTTGCTGGTGATGCCGACGTCGGTCTGTGCGGCGGGAGCCGGGCTGCCACCACACGCGCCGAGGGTGACCAGGAAGGCCGCCACCGCGGCCAGGCGAGCTGCGTTTCGTCCCATAGAAATCCCTCCCACTTTGATAGACCTGTATTTAAACAGTCTGTGGATTTGGCGGCATCTGTCCAGTCTCTCGATCGGCGGCACCGCGCAGGCGCCGGTTGAGGGCCACGTAGCCTCGGTAGACAAGGCCGACGATCCCGTTGGGGGCGAAGATCATGATCAGGATCAGGACCGCCCCGTAGGTGACCGCTGGGCCGGCGTTCTTCACCGTGGACGCGATCTGGTCCGGTATCCAGGACTGGCTCGGCACCCATTGGCTCGATTCGATGGGCAGGAAGTAGGCGAAGATAGCGCCCAGCAGCGGTCCGGGGATGGAAGCAAGGCCTCCCACCACGGCGCCGACGAGCAGCTGGATGGACAGCGACACCGGGAACGTGTCCGGGCTGACAAACCCGGTGGCGAGCGCAAAAAGCGCGCCTGCGATCCCCGCATAAAAAGCGGAGATGCCAAAGGCCAGCGTCTTGTAGCCGGCGATGTTCACCCCGGACGCGGCGGCCGCCACCTCGCCGTCGCGGATCGCTCGCATGGCTCGGCCCGGCCGGTGCCGGACCAGGTTCCAGGCGAACCAGAAGAGGATCAGGGCGCAGAAGAGGCAGATGTAGTAGATCCACTGGTCGCTCGTCATCGCGGTGCCGGTGAGGAACCCATAGGCGCTCTGCGCGAACCCAGGCGGGTCCGGCTGGGTGAGGATGATCCCCTGCACGCCGCCGGTGAGCCCGGCCGGTCGCTTGATAAGGCTTGGTGTGACCACCGCAAGCGCGAAGGTGGCGAGCGCCAGGTAGAGGGCAGAAAGGCGCAGCGCGGGAATGCCGAAGACAAAGCCCACCAGCCCGGTCAGCAGTCCCGCGATGGGGATGGTGGCGACTATGTCCATCTTGAAGTGGTGGGCGAGGATGGCGGATGTGTAGGCGCCCAACGCCATAAATGCGCCGTGGCCCAGCGAGAGTTGCCCGCTGTAACCGACCAGGATGTTCAGCCCCATGATCGCGATGGCCAGGATCAGCGCCTGCGCCCATTCGCTCGCCAGGAAGCTGCTGATCACGGTCGGAAACCCAACGAAGAAAAGCACGACGACGCCGACCAGCCAGTAGCGGGGCGGGGCGCCTCGAATTCGCTGCAGCATCACACGCGCCTCGTCGCGGCCCTGCCGAACAGGCCGTTTGGCCGGATGATCAGGACCACGATGATGATCGCCAGCCCAACTGCAAGCTGGAGGTCACCGCCGACGAATGGAATGTAGGCGCCGGCGAGGTTGACCGTGACGCCGACGGTAAGCCCACCGACAACAGCGCCAAGCGGGCTCTCGATTCCGCCGAGGACCGCTGCGGCGAACGCATAAATGATGATCGACTGCATCATGTTCGGCTCTAGCAAGAGGATCGGCGCAACCATGATCCCGGACACTGCGCCGACAGCCGCGGCCAGGCCCCAGCCAAGGCCGAGCATCCAGCTCACCTGGACCCCGAGCAGGCGGCTGGCCTCCGGGTGATGCGCCGCAGCGCGAAGGGTGAGACCCACTGTCGTGTGTTGGAGCAGAAGGTAGACCGCGAGCAGCACCAAGCCTGAAACCACGATCACCCCAAGGTCGCGATAGCTGATGAAGACACCGAGCAGGTCGATGGTCTGCGCCGAGAAAGCGCTGGGGAACGATCGCGGGACATATCCGAACATGAAACCGGCGAGCCCGTTGAGGAGCGTCGCCAGGCCCAGCGTGATGATGACGAGGGTCAGGATGGGCGCTCTTTCCACCGGGCGAATCACGACGCGCTGGATCACGACTCCGCCCCCGAAAGCCAGCACGAGCGTGACCGGAAAAGCGATCCAGTAACTCATGCCGCGGCTGATCAGAGCGTAAGCAACGAACGTCGCGAGCATGGCCATCTCGCCCTGGGCGAAGTTGACGAGGCCCATCGCGTTGTAGATGAGGACGAGAGCCAGCGCGAGGCTCGCGAAGATGCCGCCGATCGCAATACCGCTGACGACCTGCTGGAGAAACGCCTGCATCAGTAGCCGAGGTAGGAACGCCGGACCGACTCTTTGCCCTGGAGCTCCTCGCTCTCGCCTTCCACGGCGACTCGACCGACCTCCAGCACGTACGCGCGAGTCGACAGGTCAAGAGCGATCCGAGCGTTCTGCTCGACCAACAGCACGGTGACCCTGCTGGACTGGTTGATAGAGCGAATGATCTCGAAGATCGAGCGGACGATCATCGGCGCGAGGCCGAGGGACGGCTCGTCGAGCAGCATGAGCCGCGGCTTCATCAGGAAGGCGCGGGCGAGAGCCAGCATCTGTTGCTCGCCGCCGGACAGAGTGCTGGCGGAAAGGCCCCGCCGCTCCTTGAGGACGGGGAAGTACTCGAAGACGCGGTCATAGTCTTTGCGCACCTCTTTGGTGTCGCGTCGCAGGTGCGAACCGAGCCTCAGGTTTTCGTCCACCGTGAGCTCCGTGAGAATGCCTCGACCTTCTGGTACATGAGCGATTCCCCCACGCACAACGTCTTCGGTCGACATACGGCGCAGCGAGCGGCCACCGAACCGGATGTCACCAGTCCAGCGCACGCCACCCGTGATGGCGCGCAGCGTCGTCGTCTTGCCTGCGCCATTGGCACCAAGCAGCGACACGACGCTGCCGTCGGGCACAGACAGCGAGACGCCGTGCAGGACCGAGGTCTGTCCGTAACCCGCATGCACCGCCTCCATCTCGAGGAGGGCCGTCATGCCGCGCCCAGATAGGCTTCGATGACGGCGGGGTTTCGCTGCACCTCAGCCGGAGTTCCTTCCGCGATCTTCTTGCCGAAGTCAAGCACCACCACGCGGTCGGAGATGCCCATCACAAAGGCCATGTGATGCTCGACCAGGAGCATGGTGACCTTCAGCTCGGCGTGCACCCGGCGCAGGAGCCGCGACATCGCATCGACCTCTTCGTGGCTGATTCCTCCGGCGGGCTCATCGAGGAGGATCAACCGTGGCCCGGAGACCAGCGCCCGCGCAAGCTCGACTCGCTTCTGAATGCCAAAAGGCAGCACAGCGACGGGTCGCTCCGTGTACTTTCCGAGCCCCACGAAATCGATCATGTCGAGCGCGCGCTTGCGGGATGCGGCCTCGGCGCTCACCGCGTTCGGCAAAGGAACGGACGCCTGCAGCCATCCGCTCTTCGTGTGCACGTGGTCACCGACCATCACGTTTTCGAGCACCGTCATCGATCGGAACAGCGCAACGTTCTGGAACGTGCGAGTGAGCCCGTGCCGGATCACGTGGTGGGAGCGGATGGACTGCACCGAGCGGCCTTCGATCGTCACGGCGCCGGCGCTCGGCCGGTATACCCGCGTGATCACGTTGAACAGCGTCGTCTTGCCGGCGCCATTGGGCCCAATCAACGCGACGACCTCGCCGGCCTCGACCGCGAAGGACAGGTGGTCCAGGGCGACGACCCCTCCAAAACGGACGCTGAGGTCGCGGACTTCGAGGAGCGCCACAGCCGAAGTCTAAGTTCGGCCCGCCGCCAATTCCATTAGTCGCTTGGCCACGACCGGAGGATCAATTCGACGGCACGCGTGTCAGACTCCGCGCGTTATGGATTCCTTAGCCATCCGGCGACTCTCCAGGTCGTGGGGAACGCCGGTGCTGGCCGCGGTGATGCTGCTCGCATCGTGCGGTGGGGAGGGTGCGCCAAGCGGCGCCAACACCGCGTCGGCGCCGGGCATCACGGCGACCACCATCACAGTCGGAAGCCACCAACCTCTGACCGGACCGGCGGCCTCCGGATACAGCGAGATCTCGCAGGCCTCGAACGCCTATTTCCGGTGGGTCAACGACCACGGCGGCGTCTACGGAAGGCAGATCAAGTACCTCTACGTAGACGACGGCAGTGACCCCCAGGCAACATCGACAGTCATCCGCAAGCTCGTGCTTCAGGACAAGGTCTTCGCCCTCTTCAACGGATTCGGCACGCCGACCCACCTTGCGGTGGTCGACTACCTGACCTCGGAGAAGGTCCCCGACTTGTTCGTGGCTTCGGGCTGCGATTGCTGGAATCAGCCGGCGAAGTATCCGCAGACGTTCGGCTGGCAGCCGGACTACATCATCGAAGGCAAGGTCACCGGCAAGTACGTCAAGGACAACTTCTCCGGGCAGAAGGTCGGCTACCTGTATCAGGACGACGACTTCGGCCAGGGCGGGGTGAGCGGGCTCGACTCGCAGATCTCACCCGGCAATGTCGTGTCGCGGGAGAAGTACGTGCCGACCAACACCGACCTCGCGCCGCAGCTGGCCACCCTGCGGCAGGCCGGCGCGACGGTGGTCGTGCTCTACACAACGCCCCCGTTCACCGCGATCACCTTGCTCACCGCCGCCGGGATGCACTACAACCCGACGTGGGTCGTGAGCAGCGTCGGGGCAGACCCGACGACGCTCGGGGGATTGCTGCTCAATTACTCCAACGGAGCGGTCGGAGCGCAGGCGCTGAACGGCATCGTGACGTCCGGATACCTGCCTGCGACTTCCGATACCTCGAATGACTGGGTCGTGCTCTTCAGGCAGATCCACGACAAGTACATCGCGTCGCTGCCCTTCGACGGCAACGTCGAGTACGGCATGGCAGTCGCCTACTCGTTCGTCCAGCTGATGAACAGGGCAGGTCGTAACCCGAGTCGGCAGGACGTCGTAACCGCGCTGCAAAAAGGACAGCTCGACCAGGGACCCGGACTGGTGCCGTTCGGATACTCCTCGAGCAACCACCTCGGTTATCAAGGGGTGCGAATGGCAGTCATCCAGGATGGCGCCGCGAAGTACACAGGATCCGTTTACGTCGCGACGGTGAGCGGCTCGGTCACCTCATGCAGCGGCTGCGCATCGAAGACGATGCCGGCCAACGGAATCCCCTAGCCGTCGAGGCTCAGTCACGCGGCTCGGGATGGTCTCCGTGCTCCGGTAGTTCCAGCGGCTCCTCAGGTGCGCTCAGCTCCGGATACCCTGCGTCGGGCGCCCCAGTTCCCCACTCGATGGGAGGTCCCCACTCGGCAGCCGGCAGCTCGGGCTCGGACGCCGCCGCTGGTTCGGCAGGCATTTGCGGGGCCCCGTACACGGGCTCGGGCCAGGCGGAGGGAGCCGGCGTCTGCGGCGAGGCGGGGGGTGGGGTTCCGAACCCTGCCGAATAGTCGGGTCGCGTCGCACGATGCACGACGGCCGCGGATGGAAGCGCAACGGCCCGTGGGCGCCGCACGACGCTGAACAGCCAGTAGACGAGGGCGAGGGCGATCGCCAGGGCGCCGGCGACCGGAAGGAAGACGAACGGCGGCTTGGAGATGACATCGAATCCGTTCAGGGTGGCCGCGACCGGCGAGGCAATCGGGGTCACGGTCGGGTTCACGTCAGGCGAGGCGGTTGGGGATGCGGTCGGGGGAGTCGGCGACGCGGAGGGTGTGGCCGTGGCGCTCTCGAGATTGAAGTTGGCGCACGGGTTCGGCGGCACGGTGGCGCAAAGCTTGTGCACGCCGGGCGCGTCCGCCGAAAACGGCTTGACGCGCGTGTTGAAGCTGCCGTTGTTGTCCGCGGTCGCCCCGCCCGCGACCTTGTTCTGCTGGTCCCAGTAAAGGGTGACCTGCTCGTTGGGCAGGAACTGCCCGCCGGTCACATTGATCACGGTGTTCGCAGCGCCGTCGGTGACGTCGAGGGAAAGGAACGCGTTGACCGGTATCGGCGATGGCGAAGGGGGACACGGGGTCGCGCCCGATGCAGTTCCGCCGCACTCGGCTCTTACCGAGGGTGCGTGGACGAAGAGAAATGTGGCCGAGGCTGCTGCGGCGAGCATCACGATGGCTGGAACAAAACGAGGGGACCCCGGGACACGCATTGAAGCGCGGGAACGATAGCAGAGCCGGGTTGGTTACACAGGCGGCCAGGGAATTGACCATGCCGAGGTCGGCTCAGGGAAGCGCCAGAGGGGATCGAGCACCCCGCGCAGCCGGCGCTTGAGCATGCGAACCTCCGGGGGGCTGAGCAAAGCCTTGAACGTTTCGGCGAGACCTCCGCGCTGGACCTCGACCAGCGCGCGCTCGATGTCATCACACATTTCGGTCGGCAGCGGCTGTCCGGAAAAATCCCAGATGACCGTCCGGAGCTTGTTGTCGACGTGGAACGTGAGGCCGTGGTCGATCACCCAGACGTTGTCCTCCGCGTCAAAAAGGCAGTGCCCCGACTTGCGGTCGGCGTTGTTGGCGATCACATCGAACAGCGCGACGCGGATCCACGTATCGTCGCGCGACTTGTTTTCGCCCAAGAAGTGGCGTCCGTCCGCCTCGACGAACAGCTGCATCGCGCCGACACCATGCGGCGCCTTCTGCCGCACGACGGTGGGGGGGATCCTCGGCCAGCCCAGGACCTTGCTCAGCTCGTACGCCGCGACCTCGCGCTGGTACAGCGTGCCGGCCTCGAAGTCCCAGAGCGGGGATTCGCCGCGCGCCGGCTTGTAGACGGCGCGAAGTTCCGATGGCCGGTGGGGTCCCAAACGGGCGAGGAACGTGTAGTTCGATGCGCCGTGCAGGAGGCCGAGGATCTTGACTTCGGGCAGCCCGGCCAGGAGCTGCTCGGTGGCGTCAGAAGATCGGTCGGGCACCGTTCATGACCGGGCACGGGTGGCCTGATGCGTCCATGGGCAGTCCGCAACGCGGGCACAGCTTGCGCCCGGCCGAAAGCACCGACTCGGCCTGCTTCGAAAAGGCCAGGACCTGGTCGTGGCTGAGCCAGAACCGGACGCTCGGCGCGTCGACGGCTTCGGTGGCCTCGGTCGATTCGCCGACGGCGGCCTGGCTGGCGACCAGGACGAACATGCGGCGTGCCTCGTGATACCCGAGACCCATCTCTCCGATCTGCCACTCTGGGTCGCCGGGCTCCGGTGACCCGGACGCGGCCGTCCTCTCGACCTCCTGCGCCTCGATCTGCTGTGTCTCGAGCATCTGGTGCAGGCGCAGGATCAAGGCCTGGACCTGTGACTTCTCACAGCCCAACGTCAGGGAGCGCCCCGAGCCCGTCGCAAGGAGGAAAAACCGGCGCTGGCCCGGATCGCCGACGGCCGCGACCTCGATGCGGTCGACGGGATCCAACTCGTATATGGCCATCGCCTTAAAGACTAGGGCGCGGCTTGGTTTTGCAGCCTCGAATGCTGGGAAGAAGATCAGAGGTAATCACTTCGAATTCAAACCATCCCACCTGGAGGAGCAGCGACATATGCCAAAAACCGTAGGAATCGACCTGGGGACGACCAACTCGGTCATCGCCGTCATGGAAGGCGGCGAGCCTGTGGTCATCCCTAACTCCGAAGGTTCCCGCACGACGCCCTCCGTGGTCGCATTCACCAAGTCCGGTGAAAGGCTGGTTGGCACTCTGGCTCGCCGCCAGGCGGCGGTCAACCCTGAGAACACCGTCTACTCGATCAAGCGGTTCATGGGCCGCAAGTTCGCTGAGGTCGACTCAGAGCGGAAGATAGTGCCCTACCAGGTCAAGCCGGGCAAGGACGACCGCGCCGTGGTGTTCGTCCCGAACGCCAACAAGGAATTCACCCCCGAAGAGATCTCGGCCCTGATCCTGCAGAAGCTGAAGTCAGACGCCGAGGCTTACCTGGGCGAAAAGGTGACCGACGCGGTCATCACCGTGCCCGCCTACTTCAACGACTCCCAGCGCCAGGCGACCAAGAACGCCGGACAGATCGCCGGCCTCAACGTGCTGCGCATCATCAACGAGCCAACCGCCGCTTCCCTGGCCTACGGCCTGGACAAGAAGGCGAATGAGACCATCCTCGTCTTCGACCTCGGTGGCGGCACCTTCGACGTATCCGTGCTCGACGTCGGCGACGGTGTCTTCGAGGTCAAATCCACCAACGGCGACACCCACCTCGGCGGTGACGACTACGACCGCCGCATCGTGGACTGGCTCGCCGAGGAGTTCAAGAAGCAGAACGGCATCGACCTGAAGACCGACCGCCAGGCCCTGCAGCGCCTCACCGAAGCGGCGGAGCGGGCCAAGATCGAGCTTTCGAGCCGGCTGGAGACCACCGTCAACCTACCGTTCATAACGGCGGACCAGACCGGCCCCAAGCACCTCGAGATGACCCTGACCAGGGCCAAGTTCGAGTCGCTGACGGCCGACCTGACCGAGCGCACTCGCGGGCCATTCCTGGCTGCGTTGAAGGACGCCAACCTGACACCGCAGCAGATCGACGAGGTCGTGCTGGTCGGAGGGTCCACCCGCATGCCGATCATCCAGCAGCTGGTCAAGAACCTGCTCGGCGGCAAGGAGCCGCACAAGGGCGTCAACCCGGACGAGGTTGTGGCCGTCGGGGCCGCGATCCAGGCCGGCGTGCTCAAGGGCGAGGTCAAGGACATCCTGCTCCTGGACGTCACACCCCTGTCTCTCGGCGTCGAGACGCTGGGCGGGGTGATGACCAGGCTCATCGACCGCAACACGACGATTCCGACTTCCCGATCGCAGGTCTTCTCGACCGCGGCGGACAGCCAGACGTCGGTGGAGGTCCACGTGCTGCAGGGCGAGCGCGAGATGGCGCGCGACAACCGCACGCTGGGTCGCTTCCACCTAGACGGGATTCCGCCCGCGCCCCGGGGCATGCCGCAGATCGAGGTCACCTTCGACCTCGACGCCAACGGCATCCTCAACGTCAAAGCGCAGGACAAGGGCACCGGCCGCGAGCAGTCCGTCACGATCACCGCTTCCTCGACCCTGAACAAGGACGAGGTCGACCGGATGGTCAAGGAGGCCGAGGCGCACTCGGCCGAGGACCGCGCCAAGCGCGAAGAGGTCGAGCTCCGCAACCAGGCGGACCACATGATCCACCAGGCCGAGAAGGTGATCAAGGACAACGAGTCCCGGATCCCGGAGGACGTCAAGAGCGAGGTGAACACCAAGCTCGAGGCGTTGAAGAGTGCGGCCAAGGGCTCGGACACAAAGGACCTGCAGCAGAAGATGGACGACTTCAACGAGTCGCTGCAGAAGATCGGCCAGCACATCTACCAGGGAGCAGCCAGCCCGACGGGCGGCCCGAGCGACGGCACACCGCCTGGCGAGGAGAAGAAAGAAGGAGACGTGGTCGACGCGGACTACCGCGAAGTCAATTAAGTAGATCTGATGGATGAGGGCTCGGACTTGGGTCCGAGCCCTTATTTTTTGTGCCGGTGATCAGCTACGTCAGCGCCCGGCGCCGGCTCTGGACCGCGGCCGGCCTCCTGGTCGGGGCGATGCTCGCGGTATGGGACCTGGCGGTCGCCGCGCCGCGATTCGTCTCGCAATTCGCAGTCAGCAACGACTTCCGTCTCGCGTACGCCGCGGCTCTCGTTGGGCTGCGCGAAGGATACGGACGCCTCTACGACCTTTCGGCCCAACGGTCGGCGATCCTCGGGCTAGGACAGGGCTTCAACCCGCAGCCCTTCATCTCGCCGCCACCCCTCGCGTGGCTGGTGACGCCGCTGACAGTCCTGCCATTCACAGCAGCCCTGGTGACCTGGTCGGTGCTCTTGATCGCTGCATTGCTGTGGACCTGGTACCTGCTGGCGCCGGGGGATGGGTGGGCCAAAGCCGCCCATCTGATGCTTTGGGTCGGCGTCTTTCCTGTCGCTTTCGGCGTCATGGTCGGCCAGCCGGGCGCCCTGGTCGCGGCTGCTGTGGCCACCGCGTGGTGGCTCATTCGCGCCGAGCGACCCGTGCTGGCAGGCCTGGCGTTGAGCCTGCTCGTCCTGAAGCCGCAGCTGGCGCTGCTCGTGCCCGTCGCGTTGCTTGTCGCGGGTTACCGGAAGACCTTTGTGTCCTGGCTCGTGGCATCGGTGGTGATCGGCGTGGTCGCCGTGGCCGTGCTCGGCGTCGACGGTGTGGCGCGCTACCGCGACGTCCTGGCACAGACGCAGACCGCGGCGTGGGACATCACGCGCCGCTATTCGATCTCCGGTCCGCTCGGCCTCGGGTTGGCGCTGCGCGCGGCCGAGCTGGCGGTCCTGGCGGTAACAGTGGTGGCCGCATGGCGCCAGCGCAACAGCCTGGAGCGCGTCATCGCCGCAGGCATCGTCGGCTCGCTCCTCTTCACCCCGTATCTGGGCTTCCAGGACTTCCTGATGCTGTTCGTGGCGGGCTGGCTCGTGATCCGGGCCGGCGCGTCGGCGGTGCAGGTCGGACTGCTGGTCGCCGGCTACGCGCTCCTCGAGCTCGCCCTGGTCGTGCTGGCGATCCCGATCCTGCTGGCAGAGCTCCTGTTGCTGGGTTCGCTCCTCTGGACATTCCGCACGTCTGGCGTCAGGGATGCGCTTCCCGGCCCTGTGATGCGCACGCCTGGCGTCAGACGTGCGTAATTCCGCGCCGCGACTGGAGCCGACGGTGGGATTCGAACCCACGACCTGCCACTTACGAGGCGGCTGCTCTGCCAGCTGAGCTACGTCGGCAATTTCATCGGTGAAATTTGGTGATGCTGCGAGCGCCTAGGCTACCATCGACTGGGGATGCGAACGCTCGACGTGGAACGACTCGCGGCCGGCGATTATGCCGTCATCAAGCCTCTCCTGGTGGAGCTGCACTTGACCGAGCAGAGCCACTACGCGGACCACCCGCAGCTGCCCCGCGAAGAGATCGAGCGGTACCTCACCCAGGTCCCATCGGCGTTTCGCGGCGAGAACGTCATCTACGCGGTGCGCGATGAGGTGGGGCAGGTCGTCGGCTTCTGCTGGATCGTGCTCTACGACCCCGGCACTGGGCTCGAGGGCGAGGTGGCGGAGCTCTACGTCGCCGAGGGCCACCGCGGCAGGGGCATCGGGGAGATGCTCGTCCGCCAGGCGGTGAGGCTCTTCGCTGAGCGCCGCGTCACCCTCGCGTACGTCTGGACGCGGCCGGACAACCAGGCCGCGGTCAAGCTCTACACGTCGGCCGGTTTTGAGCCGAACCGCCAGCTCGTCATGATCTGGTACCCGACCGAGGCGAACCTCTAAGCCCACCTACTATCAACGGATGCGTCCCGTCGTGGCCGTGGCGGCCGCACTTGTCGTGACGGCGCTGGTCTCCGCCGGGGTGACTCTGGCGGTCATGCGCACCCAGCCGAGGACCAACCCTCAAGAGGTGAACCTGCGGAACGGCGTGACCCTCACCCAGGATTCGGCCATCGTTCAGGCGGCTGCCAAGGGCCGGCCCGCAGTGGTCAGCGTCATCACTCAGCGCAAGCCCTCTGTCGTGGGCGGGTCGGGCTACCTTGCCACCACCGACGGCTACATCATCACCAACGTCAACGTGGTCGCCAACGCGAACGGCATGACGGTCCTCATACCGGGCGACTCGAAACCGCACGACGGCCGGCTGGTCGACTACGACTGTCAGACGGGTGTGGCGGTGATCAAGGTCGACCAGGTCAACGGGCTCCCGACGCTCTCATTCGCGGACCCTACGGTTCTCGCCCAGGGCCAGGTCATCGTCGCCGTCGGCGGCCCGGTCGAAGGCGGCTCCGTCACGCCCGGATACGTGAGCTCGCTGCACCGGGTCACAGAGGCCAAAGACCCGGTCAATCTCGGACAGACGATTCGGTTCAGCGATACGATCCAGACGAACGTCGCCATCGACGACGGAACATCCGGTGGCCCGCTGCTGAATGTCCAGAGCCAGGTGGTGGGAATCGCGATGGCGTCGCCGGCGACCCTCGCCGGGTTCGGTCTCAACGTCGCGGACGTGCAGGATGACATCCAGCAGATCCTTACGACGGGCAAGGTCGTCGTCTCTTCGATGGGCGCCACCACGACCGATGTCACCGCAGACGGCGCGGTGCTCAACGGGCTGCCAGAGGGGAGCCAGGTGGTCACCGTGAGCCAGGGCGGCGCAGCCGCGTCCGCCGGCCTTCGCCCGGGCGATGTCATAACGCAGCTCGACGACGTCCGCATCGATGCGGCGCACCCCATCTCGCTGCTGCTCCGCTCGCGATTTCACCCCAACCAGAGGGTCACGGTCACGTACTCTCGCGGCGCGAGCTCGACGCAAGCAGAGCTGACGCCGACCGCGCAGCACCCCAGCTGTTGATGACGGCGGTCACGTCGGGTGGCGTGCGGGAGGCGATCCACGACGCCCTTGTGAAAGCCGTGCGCGAGATCGGCGTCGACGGCGAGATCCCCGACCTCGAGCTGGGGAGGGCGAAGGTGCCAGAGCACGGCGACTATGCAAGCTCTGCCGGCCTGAAGCTCGCCCGCGGGCTGCGGCAGGATCCAAAAGCGATCGCCTCGCGGTTGGCCGACAGGGTTCGCGTTACGGACGACGCCGCACGAGCGGAGGCGGCAGGCGGATACGTGAACTTCCGTCTCACCGATGACTGGCTCCGCCAGCTCGTCTCGCGCATCACGCCGGGCTACGGCGGCCGCGACACCGGACACGGCGAGAGGCTGCAGGTCGAATTTGCGAGCATCAATCCAACCGGGCCGCTTCACATCGGCCATGGCCGCGGCACGATCCTCGGCGACTCCATCTGCCGCCTGCTCGAGTTCACCGGGCATGCGGTCCAGCGCGAGTACTACGTGAATTCGGACAACACGCAGACGAGAAAGTTCGGAGCGTCCGTCTTCGCCCGGCTGCATGGGGAGGAGCCGCCCGAAGGCGGGTACACGGGCGACTACGTGACGGAGCTGTCCGAGATGGCGCGCCACGACCTACCCGGTATCGAGAAGCTGCCCGAACAGGAGGCCGAGCCCAAGCTGCGGATGTATGCGCTGGCGAAGATGGTGGAGAGGATCAAGGCGACGGTGGCGCGCCTCGGGGTCCGTTACGACGAGTGGTTCTGGGAAAACCGGCTGTGGGAATCGGGGCTTCCTCAAAAGGCGATCGAGCGCTTGCGCGCCGCCGGCTACCTCAAAGAAAAGGACGGCGCGCTCTGGTTTGGCGACCCCGCGGAAACGGAAGAGGAGGACCGCGTCGTCATTCGGACCAACGGCCAGCCGACCTACTTCGCTTCAGACCTCGGCTATCTGCTGAGCCGGTTCGAGCAACGCGGCTACGAGCGGGTCATCGAGGTTTGGGGGGCAGA
>VBGP01000051.1 GCA_005880795.1 Chloroflexota bacterium
TCGCCGGCTGCACATCGGCGAGGTCGATCTCGGGCAGCGCCAGGTGCCGAAAGTGGAACTCGTCCAGCCCGGTCGCGCTGTCTGAGCTCACGTCTTCTTGAAGGTTGATCCGCAGGTGCTCGGCCTTGCGCGCCGAGGATGAACGCACGGTCGTTGCCATCAGCCCCTCCGCGCCTTGACAAAACCGGCCAGCTCGATGAGCGCCACCTTTGCCTCTGCCTCCAGGGCCGACCGAGAGACCGCGTGGACCGCCTCATCCACCAGACACTCGACGGTTTGCTCCACCTCGGACCGATCGCCGGTCGCGAGGAGCAGCGTGGGCTTGCCCTGGCGGGCGTCATCGCCCACGGGCTTGCCGGTCTGGGCGGAATCTCCAAACGCGCCAAGGAGGTCATCCGCGAGCTGAAACGCAATCCCGAGCGGGATGCCGTACGCGCTGAGTGATGGCGCCAGGTCCTCGAGCCGCTTGGCGAGACAGGCGCCAAGGTGGAGGGGCCGCTCGACGGAGTAGCGCGCCGTCTTGTACAGCGCGACCCGGACGGCCGTTTCCGCGTCGGCGCCCCCCGCCGCCGTCGCGCGCAGGTCGAGGAACTGCCCCATCGCCATCTCCAGCTTCAGGCGAGCCACGAGGTGGTGCGCTTCGGGCGGCATGTTCGCAAGCAGGCAATCGGCATGAAACAGAGCGAGGTCGCCGAGCACGATTGCCGCCGCCGCGCCGAACTCATCCGCGTCGCCGGGCCATTCTCGCCGGCGGTGCATTTCCGCAAAGCTGACATGCAGCGTCGGCGATCCACGACGAAGCGTCGAGGCATCCATCACGTCGTCGTGGATCAGCGCCGCGAGGTGGATCAGCTCGAGGGCCGCGCCCGCGTCGACGATCAGCGATGAGTCAGGGTCTCCGCCCGCCCCGACGAAGGCCCAATAGGCGAAGAGCGCGCGCAGTCTTTTGCCACCGCTCGCCGCAAGGCGCGCGATGGCGTCGACCGCGGGCTGCAACCGCCCGTCGACGGCGGCCCAGCGTCGCGACTCCTCGGCGTGGAGGGTTCGAATTCGCGACTCGACGCCCGCCAGGTAAGCGGCCACATCCGACGCCTGGGCGGCGGATATCGCGGCGGCCATCAGGTCAACCTCGCGCGAACTCGAGCAAGCGTCTTCACGGCACTCACGCAGAAGCGCACCACCAGAGTTCCGAGAGCAACCACCACCAGTCCGCCGACGAGAAGCGATTGCGCGGCCCCGGCGGGCAGGCTGTGCGCCGGCCCGACCAGGCCCGGCAGGTCAGCGCCGAGCACGGCCGGGTAGGCGTAAGCCCGGCTGACAAGAGCAGGCACCACGAAGACCAGGAACCCGAGCCATACCAGCGTGGCCGCGAGCAGGTAGGCGGCGACGAACGCCGCCACCGAGGGAGGCCAGGGCAGCGCGCGGGGGCGCCGCCCGGCCAGCTTCTCGCGTGCGTACTCCAGGAGGCGCCTGCGCTGCCGGCCGAGGTTGACCACCCCCAGGGCGTCGCCGATCGCCCAGTAGCCGTCGAACTTGAAGAACGGGTTCAGCGAGAGCAGGCAGCTGAACCCGACCAGCGCGCCGGCCAGGACCAGCGTGCGGCTGCCGGTGCCCAGGGCGGCGGCCACATAGGCCGCGCCGACCAGGCCCTGCACGTAGATCCCGCCCAGGTCCACCACCACGCGCTGCCAGCGGCGCAAGTCCCACGCGGCCGTGACATCGCTGAACAGGACCGGAAAAGCCAGGTAGATCCCAAAGCCGATTGCGCTCGGCCGGCCTCCATAGCGGGCGCATGCGCCGGCATGGCCGAGCTCGTGCGCGATCAGCGAAACGAAGAACAGGGCGTACGCGGTCAGGAATTCGGTACCCGGCGCGGGCGCGCCTCCCGCCAGGGCCAACCCCGCGACGACCGCCGCGAGCGCGATGAGGGTCGCGGCGACGGCGGGCTGGAAGAGGTGGGCGACAACCCGCGCGACGGGCGCGACATACGCCTCCGGAATCACGGGCAGGGCGAGCCAGAAGCCGGCCGGAGCAGGAGCCGGCCGGTCCTCGATCGACCGCACCCGCGCTTCGAGCCGCTGGTACGCGTCCTCGACCTCAGGGACTGACACCGGTCGGCCTGTGAGCTCGGCGAGCCCGGCCGCGAGCTGCGCCTGGGAATGACCCGCCCGGCCGCCCTCCAGCAAGTAATGGGCGACAGGCGAAAGCCGTATGCGGATCCCGTTGCGACCCCGCAAGACGACCGACTCATTGCGCTCCGAGGTGTCGAGCCGGACGGCCGCCTCCATCACGCGACCCCGCTCGAGACCGCGGGCACCGTCAGCTCCTCGAGCGCCGTCACCACCATGTCGGGTCCGTCGAACTGCGCAAACGCCGCCTGCAGGCGGCGCGCCGCCTGGCGCTGCGCCGTCCCTTCGAGAGCGCGGTTCAATGCGGTGCGAATATCGCCCGCGTCAGACGAGGCGGGCAGCGTGGTGGCAGCCCCGGCTGCTAGGCAGCGGGCCGACAGGGCCGGCTGCTCGCCCCCCGTGGGGAAAAGCAGGAGCGGGAGGCCGTGCGTCAGCGCCCCGAGCACCGCTGTGGTGTTGGCACTGCACACCACGCCGCGGGCCTGCTCCAGCACGGGCTGCTGCGGAACGTGGCCGCGAACCAATCGGTCCGCGTCACATGAGTCCGGGGGTGCGCCTCGATGCCGCTCCATCGATGCCGCCAGCCTGATCCCGAGCTCGTCGCAGGCGGCGAGAAGTCCCGACCAGAAGGTGTCGCCCGCGCGGAAGACGGAGCCGTGCTGGACGTAGAGCGGCGCCGGCGCGTCGCTTCGGGAGTGGAGCCATTCCACCAGCTGCGCGTCGGGGGCCGCCGGCTCGTGAAGACAGGACCCCACCAGCCGCACCCTGTCCGGCAGGTGTTCGGTCAGCGGCTCGAGAAGCGGGACTGACTGCAGCAGATAGACGGAGCCGAGCATCGGCGATGCATCCAGAGATGCGGGAGAGGGGCTCAACCCGAAAAGGCCGCGCGCCGCGTTGTAGAGCGCGGTCATCTCGCGGTGCCGGTATTCCGCCTGCGGGTCGGCGGCGCGACGTTCGCCGCCGGGGATGGCCACCGGCCACAGGTACGTGGCAAGTCCGAGCACCGCCACGGGGAGGTCGGCGATCTCGCCCGCGATCAAGGGCCCAAGCGCCAGCGTGCTGGTGAGCAGGACATCGGGGTCGAAACGCTCGATCGCGTGCTGCACGTGGCGGACCTGGATCGCGACGACGAGCGGATGCCCCCAGTTGTTGAGCTGAAAGCTCGTCCCATCCGTGTTGGCGCGGGGCAGGCGCTCCATCCCGGCGCCCGCGATGACTGCTTCGAAGTCGATCGAGGTGGCGAATGCAACTTCGTGCCCACTGTTCTGCAGCCTTCGGGCGATCCCGATCATGGGATAGACGAAGCCGCGGCTCCCGATCGGGCACAGGAGAACTCTCATGACGCGCGCCTTCGAGACCGGGTGGTTTCGGCCCAGAACGCGATGTCGATCGCGACCACCAACGCCACGTAGACGATGGCGCGCGCGTCGCTGACGACATTGGCCGAGAGCAGCAGCGCCGCGGTGGTGAAGTTGAGCACGCCATGGGCCGCGATCGGCGGATAGAGGCTGTCGGTGCGCAGCCGGAGCGCGCAGAACGCGAGCCCATCGGCGGCGAACACAGGCAGAAACAGCAGGCCACCGCTCAGGTGGAAGAGACCGAAGACCGCTGAGCTGACCACCGCAGCCGTCAACACGCCGGCGCCCAGGCCCACGATGCCCCGCAGCAGGAGGCCCCGGAAGAGCACCTCCTCGGCGGCCGCTGTGAAGAGAAGGAAGTAGGCGAAGGCCGAGAGCAGCTGCAGGGGATCGCGCGTCCAGCCGACGAGTGGGATGAGCAAGAGCCAGGGAACGAGCCTCACCGCGACCAATGCAGCCGACCAGCCGAAAGCAGCAGATCCTGGCAGCGCCCCAAGCCCGATCGTGCGCAGTCCATAGGTGCGCTGCGCGACGGCGAGCGCGGCCACCAGCTGGACGCCGTAGAAGATGGCCGAGCGCTCGCGACCCGTGACCCCGATCAGCTGCGCCACGACCATTGCGATGGCGCCCGCGACCAATGGAGTGAGAACCGTCGCGACCATGCGCAGCCAGGCCTGGAGGCGAGGCCGAGCAACGGCCGGTGAACGAATCGCGATTGCGTTCATCGCTCCATCCCGATTGCTTCCAGCGGCGAGGCGGCCAGCGCCGCGCGGGCCGGGATCGCAAAACCAAGGATCGGAGCGAGCAGCGCGATCGGAATCGCTATGGCGAGCGCGGCCACGGGCAGGACGACATCGACGCCCCCGACGACCTGGCTCAGCGCGGCGATGAGCGCAGCCGTAAGCAGGATGCCCGCCGGCACCGCCAGCACCACCGCGGGGACAATCAGGAGGCCCGCCGCCCATGCAAGGCTGGCCGCGAGCTGACGCCTGCGCGCGCCGATCGCCTTCAGGATGCCGATCACGAAGGTGTGCTCGTCGGCCAGGATCATCGTCATCGCGAACATCACCATGCCCGCGACGACGGCAAGCCCGAAGCCGAGGATGAGGAGCACGGCCTGGAAGACGTTTCCGAGCGGCACCGCGATAAGGTCGCTGACCGGGCTGACCACGAACTGACCCGCAACGCTCTGCTCGAGCCGGCTTCGGACGCCGGCGGCGTCGGCGCCTGGCTGGAGCCTCACCACGAAGTACGCCGGCGTGGCCTTTGGCTGCAGGCCCAGCAGCAGGCTGTCGCGCCCGACCAACACCTGCCCCAGGTTGTCGAGCTCGCGATAAACGCCGGCGATCAGGACCGTGGTCGGAGCGCTGCCCACCTGGAGCAGGACGCTCCGGCCGGGCGCGAGCCCGGTCGACGCGGCAAGCCCTGCTCCGATCAGGACCTCGGAGTCGGACGCGATCGTCCGACCGGTCAGGAGATGGAATCGCAGCAGGTCCTGGGCCGGCGTCACAAATCGCGCGTCGGTGCGATTGCCGTCGATGGTCGCGTTGACGTCATAGACCGGCAGGCTTGCCGCGATGCCGGCCGTGCCGTCGAGCGCATGCTGCGCATCCGCCGGCGCCAGGCCTTTGACGTAGTCGACGCGCCAGTCGTACGCGTAGCCCCAGGTCGATGGTTCCGACCCGAAGCTGGACAGGGTCGCCTCGGTGATCACGCTGAAGATCACAGTCACCAGGCCGAGCAAGAGCACGGCAACAGCAGTGCTCGTGCGACCAGGACGCCCGAGCAGAAGCGAGGTCCCGAGCCGGGGTCCAATGCCGCCCCGGCCGACCTCGAGTGAGCCGGCGAGCCGGCTCGGTGGCTGCCGGTACCCGGCCGCAAGCGTGGCGCCGGGCGACGTCCTGCCGAAACCGCGTGTCGCCAACCGGACCGCCGCAAGGGCGGCGAGCAGGAACACGGCGCCGGTGCCCGCCAGGACCAGGGGGGCCGCATCCAGGGCTGCGCTCAGGCCCATCAGCTGCACGACCTGGTCCGTCATCCAGCCGGCGAGCGCGACCGCGGCTACGGCGCCCACCAACACGCCGAGCAAGACCGGCGCGCCTCGCTGCAGCATCAAGAGCCACCTGACCTGGCGCAGGCTCCAGCCCGTCGCGCGCAAGATGCCCAGCGTGCGGGCGTGCCGGATCAGGTCGGCTCGCGTCGTGCCGACGATGAAAAAGAGGCACGCCACCAGCCCGAAAAGCCCGAAGAGCACGAGGAATCCTTCCAGCGCGAGGACGAGGGGCTGCAGCCCTTCGACGACAAGCGCGCCGTCGTTGATCGCGATCGGCACGCCCGCGGGCGCGAGATCGCGAATCGCCAGGGCGGTCGCCCTCAGCTGCGAGAGGTCACGGATCCGGGCCCCGAAACGTGCGGTGGTCGCTGCTGCATCGCCGCCCAACGCCTGCCACACCGACCGCGTCACGTAAACGAGGGCCGGTGTGGAAAGTGGATATGACGCGTGCGAGATGTCGCGCACCTCCGCGGAGATGCGCAGGCCGACCGAACCTCCGCCACCGACCACGGTCGCGTCGGAACCTGGACCCACGCCCATCGACTGGGCGGCGCCTCTCTCCAGCAGGGCCACGTTTGCGTCCGGCGCCGGCCACGCGCCACCGGCCACGGTCAGGCTGCCGACAAGAGGCGGCGTATCGGGCAGCGGGCTGATCGCCGCCGGCAGCTCCTTGCCGCCGGCCCTCACGACGCCGGACTGGACCATGTACATCGGCGTCGTCGCGCTCACCTGCGACAGCCGGGCGACCTCCGCGTACAGGGCCGGCGCTGCGGCCGATTGGGTGCCCACCCACAGGTCGGGCCCGTTCAGGCGAAGCTTGGTCGCGGCGTAAGACGCCGGGACGCTCGAGGCCGTGACAAGTCCGGCGCCGACCACAGCCATCGCGAGCAGCGCCACCCCGACCTGCACGGCGGCCTCCCACCAGCGCTGCCGGATGCTCGCGACCCCAAACGTCAGGTAGGCGCGGGCTCGACGCCGCCTCATGCTTCGGCCGTTGTCACCAGACGACCGTCGCGCATCCTCAGCTGCTTGCCTGCCCAGCCGGCGATCCGCGCGTCGTGGGTGACCATGAGGAGCGTCTTGCCGCGGTCGTTGAGCTCGCCCAGCAGCTGCAGCACCGCGTCGCCCGCTGCGCTGTCGAGGTTGCCGGTGGGCTCATCGGCGAGGATCACCTGCGGGTCGTTGACGAGCGCCCTGGCGATGGCCGCTCGCTGCTGCTGCCCTCCGGACAGCTCGTGCGGAAGGCGGTCTGCCTTGTCGCGGATGCCCACCGTTTCGAGGAGCCGGAGAACGCGGTCCCGGAGAGCGGCGCTCGCGACGCCTGCCAGCAGGCCCGGCATCGCGACGTTGTTGAAGATCGTCAGGTTGGGGATCAGGTGGAAGGCCTGGAAGATGAAACCGACCTGCATGAGCCTGAACTTCGCCAGCTCTGATTCGCCCAGCGCGTGGACCGGGGTGCCGGCGACGTCGATCTCTCCGGAGGAGGGCTTTTCGATCCCGCCCAGCAGGTGCAGCAGGGTGCTCTTGCCGCTCCCCGAAGGACCGGTGATGGCCGCGAAGATCCCGGGCTCGAGCTCGAAGGAGACGTCCGATACAGCTCGCAGGTCGGCGCCCCCGCCAGAAAAGAGCTTGGTCAAGCCGTGAGCAGCGACCATGGGTGCAGTCAAAGGCTCGATCTCGGAGTCGATATCGTATTTCAGCATGCGGACCCCGCGTCGCGGAGGTCCCAGGCAAGGGCGGCGCGCAGCACGAAGGCCGTCGTGATCGTGCGGCTGCTGTAGAGAACCGTGACCACAGGCCCACCTGAAGCCCGGCCCACGTCCATCTTGATGAAGGGACAACCGCCCCAACCCTCGGCTCGGTGGTCGGCCTCGAGCCATCGCCTGGCCCGGCTCGCGCGGTCGCCGTCTGCGCCCTGAGCGATGTCGGGCGGGGCAGATGAGAGCGCGAGGAGAGCGAGGCTGGTGCTGAGTGCGTCCGCGTCCCCGCCCACTCCCCAGCCCCCATCGGGGAGCTGGCTTGTGCGCAGGAATTCGATCGCGGGGCGCAGCGATCGCGACGACGGACGTGCGGCGGCCAGCGCGCGCGTCGCCACAAACACGCCGTAGAACGGCCCGTGATACCAGGTGCTCGACCAGCTTCCGTCGGCCGCCTGCGTCTTCTCGATGAAATTCAGCCCCCGCTCCAGCGCCGCAGCAAAACGCGTGGCGTCGTAAAGGTGCAGCGCGTGCAGCAGGTTGGCCATCACCTCCGGGTCGGGCCCGCTGCCCCAGGCCAGCTCGACGAAGTGCGCCTGGCGCTGCTGGCTTTGCAGGCGAAGCTGAGCCGGAAGGATCCAGGTTTCCAGCGAGCCGTCGGGGTGGGCTCCTGTCTCCAGCAGCGCCAGGAGCGCTGGATCGCATTTGCCCGGCACCAGCTCCCGGCGATCGGAAATGCAGAGCAGGCGGATCATCTGGGCCAGGTCGTCGGCGTCCGCGGGCAGCTCGGGCAGCTCGGGAAAGTAGCTCCAGCCGCCCGGCGGTTGGGTTTGCATTCGGCCGAGCAGATACGTGATCTCGTGTTCCACCGCCGGCTCCAGCTCAGGGCCGGCCAGACCTTTCGATTCGCACAGGGTCTCGGCCAGCAGCGAGCGTTGGAACACGTCGCCGGCCTGCACCTCGGTCGCGCCGGAAAAGCCCTGGTCCCAGGGGAAATTCATCAGGTGGCGTGCCTCGCCGAATCCGCGGCGCCATTCGGCCAGCGTGTGATCGAGCGCCGTCCACGCGATCCCTTCCCATGGTCGGTCCGCGACGACGCGGGTGGTGATGCGCACCGAGGGCTGGGCTTTCGCCCTGGTCGCGTTCTGGGCCACGATCCGCGAGATGTCAGCCTCGAGGTCCTGGCAGCGCCGGCGCAGGCCCGCGATTGCGTCGCCAAACAAGATCGGTGGCAGTCCGACCAGCGCCGCGTCAGCCTCGCCGAGCTCGACCAGCGACATGCGCAGCACGTGGGTCGCGTGACCTTCGTAGTAGAGCTTGCGCGCGATCCCGCCGACCTGTTCCGGGCTCAGCGCGTCGGCGCCAAAGGGTCCCCCGTCCGGCAGGAGCCTCGATAGAACCAGCGATGGCTGTCCCCGGCGCAGGTCCTTCTTCCAGTCATGCAGGTCGTCGAACAGCTGGTGCGCGACGTTGTAGTGGTCGACCGCGGACTCGAGGATCCGGGCGGGACCGGCGTCGCCCGCCAGCTCAGCCAGGCCGGTGACGCTGGCCTTGGCGATGGCGGCCTTTTTGATCGCCACGCCCTTCGCGACGTCCTCGGTGAACTGCCGCCACGGCCGGCGGCCGCTCCCGAACTCCGCCTCGATCACACATGACTCGGCAAGGTCGCGCAGGTATCCGCCGAACCGCGGCCAGAACCCGCTGCCGGCCGGGAACAGCTCGTTGAGCAGCCGGTATGCCTCGAACTGCATCGCCGCGGAGCGCAGCGGAGCGATGGGACCGAACGCCGCCTCGGCCGGGCCGTCGATCGCCTCGTCTGACAGGAAGATGAAGCTCGCGAAAAGGCGCGCCGCCACCGCGAGGCTCTCGACCTTTCGCGGCTCGACGCCCGGAAACGCCGGCGCGAAGAGGTAGGGATGGTAGTCGTAGATGCTGGCGTCGGCGCTCAGGAGCAGCCTCACCGCGGGCGGCCATCCCTGCTGAAGCTCTTCCAGCCTGGAGCTGAGCAGGTCGCTGGCGAAATCGGCCCGAGCAACCGATTGCAAAGTGACTTCTTCTCCTCCTTGATCTCACTTTCACGATCGAACGTCTGCGGACTCGAGGGGCGGGACGCGCCCGGGCGACGCGCCCGCCGATCGCACGAGTCCGTCTATCGGCCGCTAGAGGCCGATGTTGATGCCGCAGTTTGCCCAGCAGTCGGAGTTGGGGACCGCGGCCGCCATCTCGAGCCGGGACTCCAGCTCCTCGACGTCGAGGTCAGCAGCATTGAGGCTGCGGATCTCCGGCGGCGCTTCCAGCGAATCCAGCCTGGTCCGCGCCTCCAATCCTTCAAGTTTGTCCACCTGTCTCACCTCCTTTTGGTCGGAATCAGCCGCTCATCCATGGACAAGATGAAGTTGGTCTGGCCAGGAGCTCTCAGAGGTCGCATACGCGGCCCTCGCGAACGTTCATGGCTACACCCGACTCGTGATCGAGGTATGCCTCCGCGACCATGGCGCGGAAGCGGGCTGCGTATCCGTCGCAGAAGTTCGCGGACAGCGATCCTCGCCGGCCCTCGGCCAGCACCGCGCAACCGCCACCGCAGTGGAGGGCGTAGCGGCACTGACGGCAGATGGAGTTGTTGGCGACGCTGCGCGTGCGCCACGCGCTGAGCACGAACTGGCTCAGGTTGACCTCGCCGTCGGGCTCGATGTTGCCGATGCGGATGCGCTGGTCGCCGGTCCGCTCCCAGCACGCATAGAGATCGCCGAAGGCGTCGAAGATGTACATCGAGCTGTTGGCTCCGCAGAACTGGGCGCGGTGATTGGGCAGCCCCTCGTTCGCGAAAATTGAGCGGGCCTGGTCCTTGAGCCCGTCGTCGGGACGGTCGATCACCCGCATCTCCGGATAGAGCTCGCGTCGCTCTTCGAGCGCCTTGTCGAGCCCCCAGCTCGTGTAGGTGGTCTTGCGCTCGGTTTTGTCGTTGGTGGCGTGGATGGGCGCGGTGTAGGCGCTCCAGTTCGGATATTTGGGCCAGCCCTGCGCGATCATCTCCTGGGCCAACGCAGGCAGGGTGTCAATGTTGTTGCGGTCGATGATGAGACGGATGTCGACCGCCGCGCCGAGCTCCAGGGCCATCGTGATGTTGCGAGCGATGCGCTGGTACGACCCACCGCCGTCGGCGTAGATGCGGCGCTTGTCGTGTTCGTCAGGCGTGCCGTCGAGGGTGATCTGGACGCGAGCGATCTTGCCTGGGCCGAGCAAATCGCTGTACGCGTCGAGATCGGTGGCGTTGCTCACGGCCCAGAAGCTCACGTGGCCGAGTGCCTGCGCCTTCCGCATGATGTACTCGACCGCAGGCCGGTTCTGTCGCAGCAGCGGCTCGCCACCGAAGAAACCGAGCGAGCGGCGATCGACGTCTCCCGCGGCGAGCCCGTGCAGACCCTCGAGCTTGGGTATGCCCTCGAAGATGCGGTCGATCATCGGCACGGTCATCGTCCGCAGCAGGTGCTTGAACGCGGGGTCGGTCCGCATGTGGTCCTGGAAGCAGTAGAAGCAGCGCAGGTTGCAGTCATAGGTGGGCATGAAGATGTAGCTCGGACGCGTGCTCGCCTGCTTGTGGAGGATGGTCGCAATCCCCGCGAGCCGGTCCTCCTCTTCTTGCAGCGTCATCTCGGTCAGGTAGCCACGGCGCTTGAGGACCGCGATCGTCGCTGCTGACGGCTCCGCCACAGTTCCTGGGGCGATCTCGGGTTCGGGCGTCCACTGCCCGTAAAGCGGGCGGATGGGTCGCTTGAGCTCGAGCGACCGAAGGTAGGTCGCCACAGTTCCTGAGACGCGGTCGAAGGCGCCCGTGTAGCCGTGCACGAGGAGCATCTCGTGGCTGTTGTTGGGGAGGTCGACGTAGATCGTGTAGCTGCTGGCACGCAGCCGCCGCTCCGTGCTCTCTAGGATCGCGGGCTCAGCCGGTCCTGGTTTCGGCAAGACCATCTCTGCCGGGATCACGGGAAGCAACCTGACAGCCAACTCTTGTCCTCCCTGTGTGGCCGTCACGGACGGCCCCTCGTGCGCAAGGCGAGACTACGCAAGGGAGGCGCGGCCGCAAAGTCCACGAAATCGCTGTCAGCGATCCAGCCGACAGCGACCCGACGTCGGTGTTTCCGCTGACTTTCGCCGGCGCGCTCGAAGGTGTGTGATCGCCGGATACGGGAAGCAGCGTGGTCGACATGTCCAGAATTCCTGCCGACCTGGTCGTCCATCGGGTCTGGGTGCCGGAGCATGACTCCGACCCTCGCCTGCCGGTCGTCTATGTCAGCGAGCGGCGCCGCCGAGCACTTGGCGCGATCCTCATCGGGCTGGGGGCGGTCCTTGCCCTTTCGGTCGTCGTTGCGCGGGCCGCGTTCTGGGTCGCCTTCGCTTGTTTGCTTGTCGCGTGGGCCGGGGTGGCGTACGCGGCCGGCGGCCGGACAGGGTTCTACGAGGTCGACCCCGGCGGAGTGCTCGGCAAGTACCTGGGCCGCTCAAGACCAGACGTGGGATCGATGCGGCCGAGCAAGCCTTGAAGGTCGATCCGCGCTGTTAACTGACGCCCCCCATAATTTCAGTAGCGGTGGGGCAGGCGAGATCTTCAGCTGTGGTGGCTATGGTGCAGGACTCGAGCAGACCCGAGTTCCTGGGATGGCTGCGTGAGGCGACGGTCTGGCAGCGTATCGGCCGGCTGGTGCCGCTGTCCTGGATCCTGATTCTGGTCTGGCCGCTGACTTTGCTCCTCACCCGCGGCCTCCCGCCCGCCGACCTGGCGGTCTCCGTGTTCGGGCTGGCTATCTTCGTCCTGGTCTGGACCTGGTTCTGGCTCCAGCCCCGGACCGGCACCGATCCGGCCGTTACGACTGGAGTGCTCGCCGGCCTGACCGCGATCGCCATCGTCCTCACGATGAGCAATCCCCGCGTCTGGCACGACGGGCTGCTCGGCTACTGCATGGTCGTGGCCGCGGTGTGGCCGAGCTGGCGGCCTTCGATCGTCGCGGTGCCGGCAGTGGCGATCATCGTTTTTCTTGCGGTGACGGCGACCGGTTCGGGCACGATCAACGCGTTCGGCGTAGCCCTGGTCTGGCTGTTTCTCGGCTTCGGGTTCGTCGCCGTGCAGCACCTGCTGAGGGCGAACCTGCAGCTCCACGAGGCACGCGTGCGCTCGGCGCGCAGGGCCTCCTCGCCGATCGTCACCATGAGCGTCTCACCGCGACAGCGGGAGATCATGCGCCTGGTCGCCTCGGGCCTTTCCGACAAAGAGATCGCGGCCAGGCTGCAGGTTTCTCCCTTCACAGTTCGGACGCACCTCCAGCGCCTCTATGCCCAGCACGGGCTCCACAACCGGGCCGAGGCGGCCGCGACCTGGATGATCGGAAGGCAGGCGCCGTCGGAGGACTTCGAACAGGTCTGAGGCGTGTCGTCGAAAACGACTACATGCGAAAACGCGAATTGCGCCGGCTCCCCGCCTCGACTTTGATGTGCCGGTGGAGCCTCGGTTCAGCCCGCGGCAACGGGAGATCGTCAGCCTGATCGCGTCCGGCTACTCGGACAAGCAGATCGCGCTGACGCTGCGGGTGTCCAAGCGCACCGTCCGCACCCAGCTGGAGCGCCTGTACGCGATGAACGGCGTACACAGCCGTGCGCAGGCCGTGCTCATCTGGGCCCAGGCGGGCTTCGTGTAATTCGGAGGTTTTTGCGCAAAACGCACCTTACTCGGGAGGAATTCCGAGCCTTTTGCGCAAAACGAACCTAATCCTTGGCGGAGTCTCCGATCGCCGCTTGCGCTGCGGCGAGCCGGGCCACCGGAACGCGGAACGGGCTGCACGACACGTAGTTCAGGCCCAGCTTGTGACAGAGGTGGATCGAGTCGGGGTCTCCCCCATGCTCGCCGCAGATGCCCACCTCGAGCCCGCGCCGGGTCTTGCGTCCTTCCTTGACCGCGATCGCCATCAGCCGGCCGACCCCCTTCTCGTCGATCGTCTCGAACGGGTTGCGCGGCAGGATCTTCTGCTCCAGGTACCGCACGATGAACGCCCGCTCCGCATCGTCGCGCGAGAAACCGAACGTCGTCTGGGTCAGGTCGTTCGTGCCGAAGGAGAAGAACTCCGCCTCCTGCGCGATCTCGCCCGCGGTCAGCGCTGCGCGCGGGATCTCGATCATCGTGCCGAACTTGTACGGCACCTTCACGCCCGCTTCCTTCTGCACCGCTTCGGCGACGGGCTTCAGCTCCGCGTGCACCACGCGCAGCTCGGCGACCGTGCCCGCGAGCGGGATCATGATCTCGGGCCTGGCGTCGACCTTGCGCTTGCGGAGGTTGCACGCCGCCTCGATGATCGCGCGCACCTGCATGCGTGTGATCTCCGGATAGAGGATCGAGAGGCGGACGCCACGCAGGCCCAGCATGGGGTTGGCCTCGTGCAGCTCCTCGACGCGGGCCAGCACCTTCTCCCTCTCAGCCAGCAGCGTCGGGTTCTCGCCCGTGTCCTTCAGGTGAGTCGTTTCGCGGATCAGCTCCTCGAG
This sequence comes from Chloroflexota bacterium, assembly GCA_005880795.1. GTDB lineage: Bacteria > Chloroflexota > Dormibacteria > Dormibacterales > Dormibacteraceae > 40CM-4-65-16. The sequence goes on from VBGP01000051.1 coordinate 13,766, forward strand.
GCTGGGCAGGAACTCGTGCAGAGGCGGATCGATGAGCCGGATGATCACGGGCAGCCCCGCCATCTCCGTGAAGATGCCCTCGAAGTCGCCGCGCTGGATGGGCAGCAGCCGCGCCAGCTGCTTCTCGCGCTCCTCGGTCGTGGAGGCCATGATCATCGCCTGCACGATCGGGAGCCGGTCCTGCTCCATGAACATGTGCTCCGTCCGGCACAGGCCCACGCCCTGCGCGCCGTTCTCGCGCGCCTTGCGCGCGTCGCGCGGGTAGTCCGCGTTCGCCCACACCTCGAGCCGGCGGAACTCGTCCGCCCATTTGAGAATCGAGCTTGCTGACGGGTGCTGGTTGAGCGACCGCGCCTCGATCGTCGGCACGTTGCCCACGTACACATCGCCTGTGGTGCCGTCGATCGTGATCTGGTCGCCTTCGTTGATCGTGGTGCCGTTGGCCGAGAACTTCCGCTGCCTCACGTCGACGTCGATCGCGCTTGCGCCGACGACGCACGGCCGGCCCATGCCCCGTGCCACGAGCGCGGCGTGGCTCGCCGTCCCGCCCGTCTGGGTCAGGATGCCCTTCGCCTCGACCATCCCATGCACGTCGTTGGGGTTGGTCTCGACGCGGACCAGGATCACGGCCTTGCCCTGCTTGCCCCACTCCACGGCGGTGTCGGCGTCGAACACCGCGCCGCCGCTCGCGGCGCCCGGTGACGCGGGCACGCCCCTGGCCAGCGCATGTACTTTCGCGGCCGGGTCGACCCGCGGGAACAGAAGCTGCTCGAGCTGGCGCGGCTCGACGCGCGCCACCGCCTCCTTCTTGGTGATCAGGCGCTCCTTAACCATGTCGACCGCGATGTTCACCGCCGCCTCACCGGTGCGCTTGGCCGAGCGCGTCTGCAGCATGTAGAGCTTGCCGCGCTCGATCGTGAACTCGAGGTCCTGCACGTCCTTGTAGTGCTTCTCGAGCTGCCGCGCGTAGCGCTCGAACTGCGCGTACACCTTCGGCATGTGGCGCCGCAAAGCGCTGATCGGCTCGGTGTCCCGCACGCCGGCGACCACGTCCTCGCCCTGGGCGTTGGCCAGGTAGTCGCCGTACAGCTCCTTGGTCCCGGTGATCGGGTTGCGCGTGAAAGCGACGCCGGTGCCCGACGTCTCGCCCATGTTGCCGAACACCATCATCTGCACGTTGACCGCGGTGCCCAGGTCGTCGGGGATGCGCTCCATGCGGCGGTAAGTCTTCGCGCGGTCGGTGTTCCAGGACTTGAACACCGCGTCGATCGCCTCGCGCAGCTGCTCGACCGGGTCGGAAGGGAACTCGCGGCGTGTCTCTTCCTTATATATGGCAAGGAACTGGGCGACCAGCTGGCGCAGATGCTCGGGCTTCAGCTCCGGGTCGGTCTTGACGCCGGCCTTCTTTTTCGCCTCCTGCAGCGCGTGCTCGAACTTCTCGCCGTCGATGCCCTTGACCGTCTTGCCGAACATCTGGATGAAGCGCCGCCGCGCGTCGAGCGCGAAGCGCTCGTCCTTCGTCAGCGCGGCGAGGCCTTTGCTCGTTTCCTCGTTGAGGCCGAGGTTGAGGACCGTGTCCATCATCCCGGGCATCGAGAACTTCGCACCCGAGCGCACGCTGACGAGCAGCGGGTCCTTGGGATCGCCCAGCTTCTTGCCCGCCTTGCGCTCGAGCACCTTCAGCGCCGGCAGGACCTGCTCCCACAAACCCCTCGGGAACTTGCCGCCGCTCGCGTAATAGGCCCGGCAGGCCTCGGTGGTGATGGTGAATCCGGGCGGGACCGGCATCCCCGCCCGCGTCATCTCCGCCGCCCCGGCGCCCTTACCGCCGAGGAGGTCGCGCATTTTGGCCGACCCCTCGGTGAACTGATAGATCCATTTGCGGGCTTGAGGCATGGAGGTGCTATTTTCCCATGGCCGATGGACGACCTGGGACAAGCGACCGAGGACCAGGTCATCCTCGCCTGGCTGCAGGCCGAGATCGAGTCGCCCGACTTCCAGGCCTACCTTGTCGGCAACCCACCCAACCCCGCGAATCTGTCCGCCGCGCTGAAGGCGGCGCGGTCGCCGGACCTGAAAGACGATGCGCAGAACGGCCTGCGCCGGCAGATCATCACCAATG
>VBGP01000018.1 GCA_005880795.1 Chloroflexota bacterium
CGGATCCAGATCTGACCGCCGCGCTTGACGTGACGGGTCATCGCTCGCCGGGCCGCCTCGATCTGGCGGTTGCTCATCCAGCACGCTTCCATGGCCTGTAGGCCGAAGTCGCCGAACGCGACGGTGGCGCCGCGCGTGGCGATGCCCGTGCGCCGCCCGCGGTGCATCTTGCGGTACTTGACTCTCTTGGGGATCAGCATTCAGTGAGTCCCATCCTTACGTGGCTTGCCACCCATCAGGCGTCTGCCTTTTTGCGAGTGGTCGGTTTCTTGGCGGCGGCGGGCTTGGCCGGGGCCTTGCTCGTTTCGGTCTTCGCTTCAGCCTTCGCCTTGGGCGCGGCCTTGGGCTTTGCCGGCGAGGCTGGCGCGGCCGTGGATCTGGCCCGGCGAGGCGCCGCCTTGGG
>VBGP01000019.1 GCA_005880795.1 Chloroflexota bacterium
CGATGGCGCCGAAGGTCGTCTTCGCGGTGGCGCGGCCGAAATCGATGTCGGCGCGCAGGGTGTGCAGCGGGACGCGGCCTTCGCGGTCCCATTCGCGACGCGCCATCTCGGCACCTCGCAAGCGGCCGCCACAGTAGATGCGCACGCCCTTCGCGCCCGAGCGCATGGTGCGCAGGATCGCCTGCTTCATCGCGCGCTTGTAGCTGATCCGGCGCTCGATCTGCGAGGCGATGTTCTCGGCCACCAGCTGCGCGTCGAGCTCTGGCTGCTTGATCTCCTGGATCGAGATGCGGACCCGGTTGCCGAATCGCTTTTCGAGGTCCTCGCGCAGCTGGTCGACACTGGAGCCGCCCTTGCCGATCACGATGCCCGGCTTGGCGGTGTGGATGGTGACGGTGAGCTGTGCGTTGGAGGAGCGCTCCGTCTCGATCTTCGCGATGCCGGCGTTGCGCAGGCGCGCGAGGATGACCCGGCGCATCTCGAGGTCCTCGTGAAGCATCTTCGTGTAGTCCTTGGGGTTGGCGAACCAGTTCGCCTCCCAGGGACGGAAGACGCCGAGGCGAAAAGCGTTCGGATGGACTTTATGACCCAACTACTTACGTGCTCCCCTTTGTGATGCGCCCTGCGCGCGCACCGGCGCGGGCTGGTCTTCGACGACCGCCGTGATGTGACAGGTGCGGTGGAAATATTCGTGCGCCATGCTGCGGCTGACCGGGCGGCGCCGGCGGTAGGTCGGCCCCTCGTCGATAAGCAGCTGCTTGAGCACGAGGTCGTCGCGGTTGAGGTTGAAGTTGTGCTCCGCGTTGGCGGCCGCGGACTTGATCGCCTTGGCCACGTCGCGCGCGGCGTGCTTGGGCGAGAACTCCAGGTAGGCGAGGGCCTCCGCGACCTTCATCCCCTTTACGGAGTCGGCCACCAGCCGCGCCTTGCGGGGCGTTCTACGCACAAATCTCTGCACTGCGGAAACTTCCATCGTCGCCAATTTCTACTTCAGCGCCGTCGTCTTTTCGGTGTGGGTTCCATGGCCGCGGAAGTGGCGAGTCGGCGCGAACTCGCCCAGCCGGTGGCCGACCATGTTTTCGCTGATGAACACGGGCACGTGCTTGCGGCCGTCATGGACGGCGATCGTGTGCCCGACCATGTCGGGATAGATGACGGACGCGCGCGCCCAGGTGCGGATCACCTTCTTGTCGCGCGTCTGGTTCATCTTGTCGATCTTGTCCTTCAGCGCGTTGCTGATGAACGGACCCTTCTTGGTCGAACGTGACATCTACTTCTTGCGTCCTTTCTTTTCGCGGCGGCGAATGATGAGCTTGTCCGAGGCTTTCTTCGGCTTCCGCGTGCGGTAACCGAGCGCGGGCTTGCCCCAAGGGGTCTTTGGGTTGCCGCCAGGCCCCGTCTTGCCCTCTCCCCCGCCGTGCGGATGGTCGCGAGGGTTCATCGTCGAACCGCGCACTTCCGGGCGCTGGCCGAGCCAGCGGCTGCGGCCGGCCTTGCCTCCGGACTCGTTTTCGTGCTCGATGTTACCGACCTGGCCGATGGTGGCCTGGCAGCGGACGTGGATGCGGCGCAGCTCGCCGCTCGGCATGCGGATGACCGCGTAGTCGCCTTCCTTGGCAAGGAGCTGCGCGCTGGCGCCCGCGGATCGGACGAGCTGCCCGCCCCTGCCGAGGGTGAGCTCGATGTTGTGCACGGTCGAGCCGACGGGAATCCGCTCGAGCGGGATGGCGTTGCCGATGCGGACGGGCGCCTCTGGGCCGCTTTCGATCGGGTCGCCGACCTTCAGCCCGAGCGGCGCCAGGATGTAGCGCTTCTCGCCGTCCTTGTAGTGGATCAGCGCGATGCGGGCGCTGCGGTTGGGGTCATATTCGATGGTCGCGACCTTGCCGGCCACGCCTTGCTTGTCGCGCTTGAAGTCGATCTTCCGGTACAGCTTTCGGTAGCCGCCGCCCTGGTGCCGTGTCGTGATGCGGCCCTGGTTGTTTCTTCCGGCGTGCGTCGGCAGCGACTCGAGCAGGGTTTTCTCCGGCCTGTCGGTTGTGATCTCGTCGAATCCGGAGATCGACATGAAGCGGCGTCCGGGGCTGGTGGGCTTGAACTTTCTAATTGGCATCAGACTGACCCGAACAGCCCTTCGATCTTCTGGCCTTCGCCGAGCCTGACGATCGCCTTTTTCCAGTCGGTCGTCCGGCCAACCTGGCCCGAGCCGATGCGACGGAAACTGCGGCGCTTCTTGCCGCGCATCGTCACGGTGTTGATCTCCTTGACCTGGATGCCCTGCGACTCGTATTGCTCCTCGAGCGCCTTCTTGATTTCGGTTTTGGAGGCGGTCCCCAGCACCTTGAAGGTGTACCTCCCCTGCGTGTAAAGGAGGTATGTGCGCTCGGTGATCACGGGGCCGATCACGATCTCGGACGCGGCTTTGGTGGTCATTCCCCTGCCTTCTCAGCCTCGCGCTGACGGGAGCTGAAGTTTTCCTCGAGCAGCTCGATCGTGTCTTTCGAGAGCAGCAGGTAGGTGTGTGTGAAGAGGTCGCGAAGGTTCAGGTTTCGCGCGAGGACGATCTTCGCTCCGGCGAGGTTCTCGAACGAGCGGCTGACCGTGTAGTTGGGGGCCGGCAGCACGACGAGCGCTGTGCTGTCGAAGCCGATGGCCTCCATCAGGTCCGCGGCCTGGCTCGTCTTGGGCTCGTCGAAGACGAACGATTCGATGACCCTGACCTGGCCGTCGATCGCCTTTTGGCTCAGCGCGCTGCGCAGCGCGAGCCGGCGCATCTGCCTGGGCATTCGGTGCGAGTAGTCCCTCGGCCTGGGGCCGAAAACGTTGCCGCCGCCCTTCATGCTGGGCTCGCGAATCGAACCGTGGCGTGCCCGCCCTGTGCCCTTCTGGCGGTACGGCTTGGCGCCCCCACCCGAGACTTCGCCGCGCGTCTTCGTGCTCGCGGTGCCCTGACGTGCATTGGCGAGCTGGCGCAAGTAAGCCTGGTGCATCACGGGCATGTTCGGCTTCTCGTTGAAGATCGCATCGGGAAGATCGACCTCGCCATTGCGCTCGCCAAGTGCATCGAAGAAGGGGGCTTGCATGTTGGCGTCAGACCTTCCTCGGATTGGGTTTGCCCGCCGGGCCTTTGGGCTTGACCTTCTTGGTGGACTGACGGACGAGGACGAGGGCGCCCTTCGCGCCAGGCACGCCGCCCCTGATCAAGAGCAGGTTGCGCTCCGCATCGACTCGCACGACTCGGTACGCGCGTGAGGTTGTGCGCTCGTTGCCCATCTGGCCCGACATGCGCACACCTTTGAAGACGCGTGCCGCGTCGGTCGCGCCGATCGCGCCCGGCTGCCGGACGTTCATCGAACCGTGCGATTCGGGACCGCGGCTGAACTTGTGTCTCTTGATGAGGCCCTGGAAACCCTTTCCCTTGCTCGTGCTGGTCACGTCGACCAGCTCACCGGCGGCGAAGATTTCTGCCTTCAGCTCCTGGCCTTGCTCCACGCCGTCGTAGTTGCGGATCTCGACGATGTGTCGGTGGGGGTCAAGGCTCGCCTTTTTGAACTCGCCTAGCTCGGGCCCGTTGAGCTGGCCCTCCTTGGCCGGCTGGAAGGCGATGCGGACGGCGCTGTATCCGTCCTTCTCCGCCGTGCGCAGGCCGAGGACCCTGCACGGGCCCGCTTCGAGCACTGTGACGGCGGACATCGTGCCGTCGGGGTTGAACAACTGGGTCATGCCCAGCTTCCGTGCGAGCAAGCCTTTCATGACTTGATCTCGATGCTGACGCCTGCGGGCAGGCTGAGGCGCATGAGCGCGTCGACGACCCGCGGGTTCGGATCGAGGATGTCGACGATGCGCTTGTGCGTGCGCATCTCAAACTGCTCGCGCGAGTCCTTGTCGATGAATGGGCTGCGAATAACGGTCAGCTTGGAGATTTCGGTCGGAAGCGGGATTGGGCCGGCAGTGCGCGCGTTGGTACGGCGGGCGGTGTCCACGATCTTGTCCGCCGCCTGATCAAGGACCCGATGGTCGTAGGCCTTGAGCCGAATCCGAATCTTTTGCGCCACTGCCTTGCCTTTTCCCTTTCCTTATCTATGTGATCTAGGTGATCTAGTTGCCGGTTACTTGATGACCTCGGTCACCACACCGGCGCCGACGGTCTTGCCACCTTCCCGGATGGCGAAGCGGAGTCCTTGCTCGATTCCGATTGGCTCACCAAGGGTGATCTCCATCACGACGTTGTCGCCTGGCATGGTCATCTCGACGCCCTCGGGCAGCTTGACCTCGCCGGTGACATCGGTGGTCCGCATGTAGAACTGCGGGCGGTAGCCGCTCAGGAACGGCGTGTGCCGTCCACCCTCTTCCTTGGTCAGAACGTAAACCTGGGCGTTGAATTGTGTGTGGGGCGTTATCGTGCCCGGCTTCGCCAGCACCTGGCCGCGCACGACGTCCTCGCGCTTGACTCCGCGGAGCAGCGTTCCCACGTTGTCGCCGGCCTGGCACTCGTCCATGTCCTTGTGGAACATCTCGATACCCGTGACGACGGTCTTCGTGCTGTTGGGGTGGATGCCGACGATCTCGATTTCCTCGTTCCTCTTGAGCTTGCCGCGCTCGACCCGACCGGTGGTCACAGTGCCACGGCCTTCGATTGTGAACACGTCCTCGATCGGCATCAGGAACGGCTTGTCGACCGGCCGCTCCGGCTCGGGGATGTAGGTGTCGACGGCGTTCATCAGCTCGAGGATCTTGGGGGCCCACTCAGGATCTCCCTCGAGGGCCTTGAGAGCCGAGATGCGAACGATCGGTATGTCGTCGCCCGGGTACTCGTACTTGTTCAGGAGCTCGCGGAGGTCGAGCTCAACCAGCTCGATGAACTCTTTGTCGTCGACCATGTCGCACTTGTTCAACGCAACGACAAGGAACGGCACGTTGACCTGGCGCGCGAGGATGATGTGCTCGCGTGTCTGCGGCATAGCACCGTCATTCGCGGCCACGACAAGGATGGCGCCGTCCATCTGGGCGGCACCGGTGATCATGTTCTTGATGTAATCCTGGTGGCCGGGGCAGTCCACGTGTGCGTAGTGGCGCTTCTCGGTCTCGTACTCCACGTGGGTGATCGAGATCGTGATGCCCCGAGCCTTCTCTTCCGGAGCCTTGTCGATCCGGTCAAAGGGTGTGAATTCTGCCAGGCCCTTCTCTGAAAGCACCTTCGTGATGGCGGCCGTCAGCGTCGTCTTGCCATGGTCGATATGACCGATGGTCCCGACGTTCAGGTGGGGCTTGGTCCGCTCGAACTTCTTCTTCGCCACTATGTCCTCCTAACTAACTTCTCGCCCTGTCGCGGCGGCCCACAGCCTCCGCCAAGTTGCCTGGCATTTCCGCGTAATGACTGAACTCCATCGAATACGTCGCCCGCCCTGAGGTCATCGACCGAAGCTCGGTAGCGTAGCCGAACATCTCGGCCAGGGGCACGGTCGCCTTGACGTTCTGCGATGTGCCGCGCCCTTCCATACCGAGGATATGACCGCGCCGCGAAGCGAGGTCGCCCATCACGTCGCCGAGATACTCCTCGGGCATGACGACGTCGACCTTCATGATCGGCTCGAGCAGATACGGCTGTGCTTTGTGCATGCCGTCCTTGACCGCCATCGAGCCTGCGACCTGGAACGCCATCTCGCTCGAGTCAACCGGGTGATATGACCCATCAACGAGCGTGACGGTGATGTCCACCACTGGATAACCGGCCGCAACGCCGCTCTGCAGCGCCTCACGAATCCCCTTCTCGACCGCGGGGATGTACTCCCTGGGGATGCGACCCTGGGTGACCTTGTCTTCGAAGATGAAGCCGCTTCCGCGCTCGCCTGGGCGGACGACGACCTCGGCGTGGCCGTACTGGCCCTTACCGCCGGTCTGGCGGACAAAGCGTCCGACACCCTTGGCCTCCCGCTTGATCGCCTCTTTGTACGCGACCTGGGGCTTGCCCTGGTTAGCGTCGACACGGAACTCGCGCAGCATGCGGTCGATGATGATCTCGAGATGCAGTTCACCCATGCCCTCGATGATCGTCTGGCCCGTCTCGTCGTCGGTATGGACCTTGAAAGTGGGGTCCTCCTCCGACAGCCGCTGCAGCGCCATCCCGAGCTTTTCCTGGTCGACCTTCGTCTTGGGCTCGATGGCGACTGAGATCACTGGCTCGGGGAAGGTGATCGACTCCAGCAAAATGGGGTGAGCCTCGTCGCACAGCGTATCGCCGGTCGTCGTCACCTTGAGGCCGACGGCGGCGGCGATGTCGCCCGTGAAGACTTCGTCGACGTCCTCGCGGCGAATCGCGTGCATGCGGAGAATGCGCCCGATGCGCTCGCGGCGTCCGCTCGATGCGTTCATGACCGACGATCCTGCCTTCAGCCGGCCTGAGTAGACCCGAAAGAAGGTCAGCTTGCCGACCCCCTGGGGGTCCATCTGGATCTTGAATGCCAGCGCCGAGAACGGTTCGTTGTCGTCGTGCTCGCGCACCTGGAGTGCGCCGGTCTTCGGGTCTTTGCCCTCCACCGCCGGAACGTCCGCGGGAGACGGCAGGTAGTCGACGACCGCGTCGAGTATCGGCTGTACGCCGCGGTTCCGGAGCGCGGCGCCGCAAAGCACTGGCACGAGGATGCCCGCGACGGTGCCGCGACGCAGCCCCGCCCTGATCTCCTCTTCAGTGATGTCCTGCTCCTCGAGGTACTTGTGCATGACGCTGTCGTCGAAGTCGGCCACCGCCTCGATCAAGTCGTGGCGGTACTTGGTGACCAGGTCCTGCATGCCCGCGGGAATCACCAGCGACTCGGTGTTGGTCGTACCGAGGTCGTCCGTGTACACGACGGCCTCCTTGCTGAGCAGGTCGATGTAGCCCACGAAATCGCCCTCGGATCCGATCGGCAGCTGAATGGGTACCGCGCGGGCGCCGAGGCGCGTGCGGATCGAGTCGAGCGAGCTGTAGAAGTCCGCTCCGATGCGATCCATCTTGTTGATGAAGGCGATGCGGGGCACGCCGTAGCGGTCGGCCTGGCGCCAGACCGTCTCGGACTGGGGTTCGACACCCGCGACGGCGTCGAACACGGCGACCGCGCCGTCGAGGACGCGCAGGCTCCGCTCGACCTCGACCGTGAAGTCCACGTGCCCGGGTGTGTCTATGATGTTGATCGCGTGGTCGCGCCAATTGGCGGTCGTCGCGGCAGACGTGATCGTGATCCCGCGCTCCTTCTCCTGGACCATCCAGTCCATCGTCGCGGCCCCTTCGTGGACCTCGCCCATCTTGTGAATGCGGCCGGCATAGAAAAGGATCCGTTCCGTCGTCGTCGTCTTGCCCGCGTCGATGTGCGCCATGATCCCGATATTTCGGACTTTGTCGATGGCGACGGGACGCTCTTGCATCTTCAGTGCCACGTTCATCTCTCTAGTACCGGAAGTGCGAGAAAGCTTTGTTGCTTTCGGCCATCCGGTGGGTCTCCTCTTTGCGCTTCACCGCGCCGCCGGTGTTCTGCGCAGCATCGAGAATCTCGAACGCGAGCTTCTCGGACATACTCTTCCCCCCGCGCTGACGCGCGAAACGGACGATCCAGCGACGGGCGAGCGCGAGCCGGCGCTCCGGCCTGATCTCGATAGGGACCTGGTATGTGGCGCCGCCAACGCGCCTGGGCTTGACCTCGAGGAGTGGCGTGGCGTTGCGAAGCGCTTGGTCGAAGACCTCCAGCGGCTCCTTCTTGGCCTGCTTCGATGCACGCGCCAGCGCGTCGTAGACGACCTTCTCCGCGGTCGAGCGCTTGCCTTTGCTCATGACCACGTTCACGAACTTGGCGATCGCCTCCGACTGGTATACGGGGTCAGGCGCGACGATACGTTTGACGGGACGGTTGCGACGAGGCATCAGGCTGCAGCCTTGCCCTTTTCGCGCTTCGCTCCGTACTTCGACCGAGCCTTTTTGCGGTTCTTGGTCCCGGCCGTGTCGAGCGTGCCGCGGATGATGTGATATCGGACGCCCGGCAGGTCCTTGACACGGCCTCCGCGGATGAGCACGACCGAGTGCTCCTGCAAGTTGTGGCCGATGCCGGGAATGTACGCGGTGACTTCGATCCCGGTGGTCAGCCGGACGCGCGCCACCTTGCGGAGGGCCGAGTTCGGCTTCTTGGGTGTCTGGGTATAGACGCGCACGCAGACGCCCCGTCTCTGCGGGGAGCCCCGCAGCGCGGGAGCCTTAGACTTCGCTCTGGCCGCCTTGCGCCCAAGACGGACCAACTGCTGGATGGTTGGCAAACGTTTCTCCGAATGGCGGTTTGATTCCCACGCGGCAATAGCCGATTGGGCGACAAGCGATGAGTATACCCAAAACCCAGTACTTCGAAGCTCAGCCGGCGGTCCCCTCACGGCCGCGAACCGTCCGGTTACGGATCGGTGAGCTCGATCTCACCCTGCAGACCGACCGGGGGGTTTTTGGCTCCAAAGGGGTCGATCTGGGGACCAGGGTGCTGCTTCAAGAGGCGCCACCTCCGCCACTGAAGGGCGAGGTGCTGGACCTGGGTTGTGGCTACGGGCCAATCGCGATAGTCCTGGCCAAACTCGCGCCCGGCGCTCGGATTTGGGCGGTCGACGTCAACGAGCGAGCCCTCGAGCTGACCCGCGCCAACGCGGAGGCCGCCGGAGCGGCCAACATTACGGTCTGCACTCCGGACACGGTGCCGGACGAGGCTCGGTTCGACGCCATCTACTCCAACCCCCCGGTACGGGTCGGCAAGGGGCCCCTGCACAGCTTGCTGCTGGAATGGCTGCCCCGGCTGAACCCCGGTTGCGCCGCGTACCTGGTGGTGCAGCGGAATCTAGGCTCCGACTCGCTCGCTAAGTGGCTGGCGGAGCAGGGATTCGCGGTCCGTCGCCTCAAGTCGAAGAAGGGCTACCGGATCCTGGAGGTCAAGGCCGCCCCTTAACAGGCTGGATTGACTCCCCTTTTCGAACCATCCAGGATCAAGCGAGGTTCGGCCGGCGGGGGAGGGCCCGGCAAGAAGAAAGGGAGGGCCCCCTAGAACTGCCCCGCGAAATGGCAAGCCGCGGCCTGGTCCTCCGCGCCGTGCGGCTCGAGCGGCGGGTCGACGTCCGAGCAAATCCCCGGCGCCCGGGCGATCGGGCACCGCGGGTGAAAGCGGCACCCCGACGGCGGGTTGACCGGGGACGGAATCTCCCCTTTCAGGCTGATCGGCGCCCGCTCCCTCTCGACCGCCGGGTCAGGCACGGGGATCGACGACAGCAGCGCCTTGGTGTAAGGGTGCTGAGGCCGGTCGTAGATGTCGTTCCGGTCCGCGGTTTCGACCACCTTGCCGAGATACATGACGGCGATCCGGTCCGACAGGTGCCGCACCACCGCCAGGTCGTGCGCGATGAAAAGGTAGGTCAGGTTGAACTCCCGCTGCAGGTCCTGGAGCAGGTTGATGATCTGGGCCGCGATCGACACGTCCAACGCGGAGACCGCCTCGTCGCAAACGATGAACGACGGGTTCACCGCCAGCGCCCGGGCAATCCCGATGCGCTGCCTCTGCCCCCCAGAAAACTCGTGTGGATAGCGGTTGGTGAAGTTGGGGTTGAGGCCCACCAGGCGCAGCAGCTCCTGCACGCGCACCCGCCGTTCGCGAACCGTCCCGATCGAGAAGTTGTCCAGCGGCTCCTGAAGGATGTCCCCCACCGTCATGCGCGGGTCAAGCGATGCGAACGGGTCCTGAAAGATGATCTGCATCCTCCGTCGCACCCGGCGCAGCTTCGAGCCACGCAGGCGCGTGATGTCCTGGCCGTCGAACATGATGCTGCCCGCCGTGACGGGCAGGAGCGCCGTCACGAGCCTGGCCAGCGTCGACTTGCCACAACCCGACTCACCGACGAGGCCAAGCGTTTCGCCGCGCCTGATCTCGAGGTCGACCCCATCCACGGCTCTGACGGCAAGGCCGCCGAAACCACCGATCGGGAAGTGCTTGACCGCCCCGTTGATTCGAACCAGGACGGGGTCAGCCCTCACAGCTGTGGTCGGTTTCCGGTCAGCGGCCTGCATCGCCTTCTACTTCCAAAACCGGAGCCTTGAGCTTGGCGGCCGCGTCCTTGGACAGCGCGCTTGCCTTCGCCGCCTCGACCCCTTCGTCCGTGACGTTCCGCATCAGGACCCAGCAGCGCGCAACCTGGTTCACCCCCACCTCGCTGAGCGAGGGCTCCGGGTCTGTCCTGCACTTGTCGATCACAAAGGGACAGCGCGGATGGAACTTGCACCCGGGCGGCGGGTTGGACAGGTCAGGCGGCAGGCCTCGGATCGAGACCAGCCGATCCTTCCGCGCTTCATCGACCCGCGGCACCGAGCGGAGCAGCGACCATGTATATGGGTGCTGGGGGCTGTTGAAGATCTGCTCGACCGGCCCCTCTTCGACGATCCTGCCGGCGTACATCACGATGACGCGCTGGCACAGGCTCGCGACGAGCGCCATGTTGTGCGTGATCAGCATCATGGCCGTGCCCAGCTCGCGGTTCAGCTGCTTCATCAGCTGGATGATCTGTGCCTGCACCGTGACGTCCAGCGCCGTCGTAGGCTCGTCGGCGATCAGCAGCGACGGCTCGTTGGACAGGCCCATCGCGATCATCGCGCGCTGCCGCATGCCGCCAGAGAACTGGTGCGGGTAGTCCTTGACGCGCGACTCGGCGGCGGGCACCCGGACCCTCTTCAGCAGCTCGATCACGCGCCCACGGGCAAGCGTTTCGGTGAACCGCTCGTGCGCGGTCATCGCCTCTTCGATCTGGCGCCCGATCTTGGTCACGGGGTTCAGCGACGTCATCGGGTCCTGGAAGATCATTGCGACGTCGTTACCCCGGAAGTCGCGGATTTCCTCGTCCGTCATCTTCGTGACTTCCTTGCCCCGGAAGAGAATCCGGCCGGACGTGATCTTGCCCGGATCCGGCACGAGGCGGAGGATGGACAGCGCGGTCATGGTCTTGCCGCAGCCAGACTCCCCCACCACGCCAAGCGTCTCTCCGGCGTCGACGTGAAAGGTTATTCCGTCGACGGCACGGACCACTCCGCGCGACGTGAAGAACTGTGTGTGCAGGTCCTCGACCTGAAGCAGCGTCTGGGCCAATTCGGCTGGAGAACCCTACTCGAAATTAACGGCGCATTCGCGGGTCGAGAGCGTCCCGCAGCCCGTCGCCGACGAAGGTGAAGGCCAGCAGCGTGAAGCCAATCGCCAGCGCGGGAAAGACGACGGAGCTCGGGTTGGCGTAAATCGCCTCGTATCCGTCGAACACCATCTGCCCCCACGTGGGTGTGGGTGGTTGGATGCCGACCCCCAGGAAGCTCAGAACTGCCTCGAGGAAGATGGCGTTCGGGATTCCGAACGTCAGAGTGACGATGATCGGGCCCAGTGAGTTGGGCAGCAGGTGCTTGAGGATTAACTTCGCTGGGGATGAGCCGGACGAACGGGCGGCCTCGACGAATTCCTTCTCCTTGATGGACAAGACCTGGCCGCGGACCAACCGCGCGAGACCTACCCAGTTGACCAGCGCGATCGCGCCGAAGATGGTGAGCAGGCTCGGCCCAAACACGGAGACGACCACGAGCACGAACAGCAGGTCAGGAAACGCGTACCAGATGTCGGTGAACCGCATCAGCAGGTTGTCGATGCGGCCGCCGAAATAGCCCGCGGTCAACCCGATAAGGAGACCAATCGGCAGGATGATCGCCTGGACCATGATGCCGACGGCGAGCGAGACCTGGCTGCCGAACAACAAGCGGCTGAGCGTGTCGCGGCCCAGTTCGTCAGCGCCGAGTGCGTACCCGTTCTGTCCCGGGCCCGCTTCGATGAACTCGACGTGTTGTTTGATGGGGTCCGCGATTATCCCCAGGTGCACGAGCAGCGGCGACCCGAACGCGACAAGGACGAGAATCCCGATCAGCACCGCACCGGCGATCGCCAGCCGGTTGCGCCGGAACCTCTGAAGCGCATCGCTCCAAAGACCGATTTGCTTCTCGGAGACTTCCCACGCGCTGAGCTCCTCGATGTTCGCCGCTGCCGGAAGGGCCATTTAAGTGAGCCTGACCCGAGGGTCGATGAAGACATAGGCGACGTCAACGATGAGATTCGCCACCGCGATCACCAATGAGAAAAGGACCGTTGTGCCGAGGATCATGGGGTAGTCGCGCGACTCGATCGCGACCACAAATGCCCGCCCGATTCCAGGGATGCTGAACACCGTCTCCACGATCACAGAACCCGTAACGAGGAACGCGAACGTCGGCCCCAGAGTCGTGACGACCGGGATCAGCGAGTTCTTCAATATGTGCCGGATCACGACGAGGCGCTCCGGCAGCCCCTTCGCCCACGCGGTTCGGACGAAGTCCTGCCGGATGGTCTCGAGCGTGCTGGCGCGGGTGAGGCGCGCCGTGTAGGCGATCGGAAGCAGCGCGAGCGTGACCACCGGCATGATCAGGTGATCGTCGACGCCGAATCCAGCCGCGGGTAAAAAGAAATTGCCGCCGGTCGCCTTGTAAGCCAGGACCGACAACGCCACCACCATCAGCGCGCCGATGACGAAGTTCGGAAATGACGCCGCAACGGTTGCAAAACCCATCGTTATGTAGTCGACACGGGTGTTCTGCCGCAGCGCAGCGAGCACGCCCAGGCCGACGCCGACCGGGATGATCAGCAGAAATGCAAGCACCCCGATGGTCGCCGTATAAGGCCAGCTCTCGAGAAGCAGCCCTGACACGGTCTTGCCCTGGTACTGGTACGAAAGCCCGAAATCGAAGTGGACGACGCTCGAGATGTAGAGCAGGAACTGCTGGGGCACCGGCTTGTTCAAGCCGTACCTTATGTTCAGGTTGTTGACGACCGTATCGGAAAGCTGGCGGCCGCCGGCCTTGTCCCACGGGCTCCCGGGCGCCAGGTGCATGAGGGTGAACGTGATCAGGATCACGAAGAACAGGATCGGCACCATCCAGAGGATTCGCCGCACGATGAAGATCGTGAGGCTGCCCGCCCTGGTGCTCGTGATCGCTGTCAGCTGAGGAGGCAGCAGGGCGCCCCTCACGGGACGCCCTGCTGTTACTGCCAATTCGGTTTTTCCTTTTAGGTGTGTTGTGTGATGTACGCCGTGTTGTATCTGCCGTCACCAGGCAGGTTCTGGTCGTCGGTCGTGGTCACGGTCAGGCCCTGCACGTACGGCTTGACGAGATCGTACTCGTACGGCTGGTACATGAAGGCAACCACCGCGTTGTCGACAAGCATCTTCCCGGCCTGGGCGTAGTCCTGAGCGCGCTTCGTCTTGTCGGACTCGGCGTCGCCCTTGGTCACCAGGTCATCGTATGCCGGGTTGCTCAGACAGCCCCAGTTGAGGTTGTGGCATGAGCCGGTCACGAAGATGTCGAACCAGTCCTGCTGGTCCGGGTAGTCGCTGATCCATCCGTCCAGGCCGTAGATGTCGAACTGGCCCTTGCGGATGTCCCTGGTCACGGTCTTGCTGTCGATGACGTCCAGCTGGATGGTGACGCCGAGGTTCGTGCTCCACTGGTCGGAGAGGAACTGGTTCAGCGTCTTGCTCGCGGTCGAGTTGCGGGTCAGCAGCTTCATCTTTCCGAGGTCAGCCGCCTTGCCGGAGTCGGCGAGCAGCTTCTTGGCCGCCGCCGGGTCGAAGCTCTGCGCGTTGTCAGATGTGTCGTATCCGTTCATGCCCTTGGGGATGAACGTCGCGAGGGACTTGCCGTTGCCGTGCTCGATGTCGTTGACCAGCTTGTCGCGGTCGATCGACTTGGACAGCGCCATGCGCACGTTCTTGTCGGTAAGCGGTGCTTTGGTCGTGTTGAACGAGATCCAGTACTGGCTGAGGGTCGGGATGAGCTTGGCTTCCTTGCTCAGCTTGGGGTCGCCGCGCACGACGGTGACGTCAGCCAGAGGCACGCCGATGATGTCGAGCGCGCCGGTCTGATACTGCGAGAAGGCCGTGTTGCCGTCCGAGATCTCGTAGTACGTGATCGTCTGCAGGGTCGGCTTCGCCGCCCAGTAGTTCGGGTTGGGCACCAGCGTCACGTGGTCCTTGGACGCGATCTCACTGATCTTGTACGGACCCTGGCCGATGATGGTCGCTGCGTTGTTGGCCCATGCCTCGGCCTTTGTCGCATCGGTCGAAGCGAAGGCTCCGCCGGCGGCCTGCTCGATGATGTCCTTACGCAGGGGAACCGCCATCCATAGCGTCGCCACCCACTTGAAGTAGGCGGCCGGGTGGTCGAGCTGAACGACGAAGGTCTTGTCATCGGGTGCCGATAGTCCAAGACCGTTGAGGTAGGCGTCGATAGCACTGGCGCTGGAAACGTCAACGTTGCCGTATCCGCTCGCGCCCTTGATCGTGCCGTCAAAGAACGGGTCGACGTAGCCGGCGGCCAGCGCGGGGTTCAGGAAGTGCTTCCACCCGTAGACCCAATCGCTCGCCGTCACTGCCTTTCCGTCGCTCCACTTCACGCCCTGGCGCAAGTGGAACGTGTACGTCAGGCCGTCGGAGGAAACGTCGTAGCTCGTCGCGCCGAGGGGCTCGACGTCACTCGAGTCCGCCTTTGCGCGGAAGAGGCTGTCGTAGGTCTGGATGCCGACAGCTCGCTCATACGTATAGGTCTGCTGCGTCGGGTCGAAGCTGTTCGGCTCGGTGCCGTTGTTCGCGCGGAGAATCTGCTTGTCGGCCGATGCGAGGTTCGCGCTGGTCGTCCCCCCACCGCCACACGCGGCGAGGAAAACTCCAGCGGTCGCGAGCGCGATCGCCCGAAACCGGAAACCTAAATGCATACGCGTCTTACCTCTCAGACTCATCCTGCAGCCTTCTTCCCGAGCGCGGGGCGAGAGTGCGCCGGCGGCAGGTCTTACTCCACAGCCAATGCGGCCGTACTGAATTCTGTTGTGGCCGACTCACAAGTGTCAAGTTGCTAGCAGCTTAAGCTTGCGAACGGCTGTTCGAGAATGCCCTTAAGAGGCCGCCGGGCGCGTAGGGCGCACTAGATCAGTGGGGGGCGATCGACAGCTGCGCCGGAGCCAGTCCTCCGGGCCACTCGTCCAGAGGTGAGGTCACAATCCCTCGCACGTAGGGCTGAACCAGGTACCAGCTCACGGTCTGCGCGAGGAAGGCCACGGGTGCATCGCCCACGAGCATCGACTGAGCCTGTAGATACTCCTGGTCGCGCCTGGCGGGCAGAGTGTCGGTGCGGGCCACCCGGACAAAGTTGTCGTACTGCTGGTTCTGCCAGAACGAAACGTTGTTCGAGCTGGTCGTCAGAAACGTGTCATACCAGTCGGCCTGGTCGGGATAGTCGGCGTTCCAACCCCGCGGTCCACTGATCTGGAACTGCCCGTTTTCGACGCGCGAGGCCAGCGTGTTGGCGTCCAGCGCCTGCAGGTTGAGCTCGATGCCCAGGTTGGCCTTGAGCTGGTCGTGGACGAATTTCGCCGTCGCCTTGCCGAAGTCGGACGACTGGTCATAGGAGAACGTCAACGACACCTGGTTGGCCGAGAAGCCGGACGCCGCCAACGAGGCCCGAGCCTGCGCAACGTCGAACTTCTGCGTCGTCAGGTTGGGCGCGTATCCGTGCATGCCCTTGGGGATGAACGTCTCGATCGGCGCACCCTCACCCTGAAATATCTGTGCGACGAAGGCGTCCCGGTCGACAGCCTGTGCCAGGGCCTGCCGCAGCTTCACGTTGTCGAGCGGCGGTGAGTCGACGCGATAAACCATCCAGAACACGGTCAGGTTCGGCGTCTTGACAAGCCGGCGGCTCAGCGTCGAATCAGCAGCGACGGACGGCGCTTGAGCCGGCTCCACCGCGATCTCGTCCAGCTCGCCGCTCCTGTACCTGGCCAGCGCGGTGGCGCCATCGATGACGATCTCGAAATCGATCCTGGTCAGGGTCGGCTTGCCGGCCCAGTAATAAGGATTGCGCTCCACGCTTATGTGGTCGTTCTTGAGCATGTCCGTGACTTTGTACGGGCCGTTGGAGATGAGGGTCTCAGGGGTCGTCGCCCACTTGACTCCGCTCTTCGCGACGACGTCTTTCCGGATCGGCGCCGCCGCGGGCATCGCAGCAAGCCAAAGGAACGCGGGGTCCGGCCTGGCGAGCTGCACCTGGAAGGTGTTGTCGTCCACCGCTTTCAGGCCGAGCGTGTCGAGTGCGCCGTCGATGGTCTTGGCGTCGCGCTGGGGGTCCATCAACGACACCCGCTCTCCGTTCAGCACCGCGTTCGCGAAAAGCGTCTCGTTCGGCGCGGCCAGACGAGGGTCGATCAGCCGCTGCCACGCATACACGAAGTCCTGCGCCTTGACCGGCGTGCCGTCCCAGTATTTCCCGTTCGTACGCAGGTGAAAGGCGTAGGCGGTGCCGTCGCTGTTGACATCGAAGGTCTGGGCCGCCGCCGGCGCAACGCCGCTCAGGTCGGGGTTGGGCCTCAGCAGCGGTTCGGAGATCGCGCGCAGCACGGCGGTCTCGTAGGTGAATTGCGACTGCCCCGGGTCGAGCGACGCGGGCTGGTCCTCGAGCATGACCCGAAGGACCTGGTCCTTGGCGAGCTTGGGCCCCACCGTAACCCCAGGCTGGCACGCCACGGCCAGCGTCAGCCCGGCCAGCGACAAAGCTGCGGCGCGCCAGAGCCTCGAGGCTGGAGTCACGCCCTCATCTTATACAGCGATAAATCGGAGGCAAAACAAAAGGAGGCAACCCTGGCGGGCGCCCCCTTGTGCACGTAACCGTGAGATTAACCCAAACGGGTCGAAGTTTCTAGACCGATCGCGTTTCCAGGTCGGTCGGCTCCTCCTCGAGGATCCTGGCGGCGGGTGTTACCTTCACGGAAGAGGGTCGTTGCAGACTTCGATGAGGCCGCGCCACCGGCTCGCCACAGGACTCGCTGCGGTGCTGTTGACGGCTGCATGCAGCGCCCCGCCGCAGACACCGGTCGCCGCCAAGGCCTCCGCGACAGCCGCAACCCTCACCACCAACACGCGTTGCAGGGGACTTACCGTCGCCGCGTCCAGGCAGTCGCCCGTCAAAGTAGGCGACACCCTGACCATCACGGCTCAGGCCGGAGGCTGCGACTCGCCCGACTACCGCTTCGTATTGGTAGACCAGACCGGTGGCACCACGGTGATGCGCGACTGGGACCCGGTCTCCGCTTGGGACTGGAATACCGGCAGCACGCAGTCGGGTCGGCTCACGATTCGCGCCGACGCCCGGGAACACGGTGGGACGAGCTACGCGCCAGACGTGTCCACCTACCTCGAGTTCCTCGTCACCGGCGCCGCCGCCCCGCACGTGCAGACGTGCCGACTTCCGGTCTCCGGAGTCCTGGCGGGCTCCGGCGGATTCGTCCAGATGCCGGCCGGCACGTTCAATGCCGACCCGGCCAGCAACGTCCCGCTTCCCGGCCAGACGGACCCCGCCCGTTTGCGTCGCGGCTATACATATGATCCGGTCCACGGCCGATGGCTGCCGGTACCGCGCGACTGGGTCATGCCCGACTTCTCGAGCTACGTCTACGTCGGGACCGAGTACCCGCACGTCAGCAACCAGCCTGCGCTGCACGTCGTGAAGCTTCCTGCCGGAACCGACTCCCAGTGGCCGCAGGGCGACCAGCTCTACGGGCTCCCGATCGCTCTGCGTCCACAAGGCGTCTACGGGGCTCCCGGTCCGGAGATCATCACGATGGTCGATGCGGCGGGTGGGGTGACCACCGTCGACCAGGGACATGCGGGCCTGTTCGCGGTGGTCACTTCGACCGGCATCTGGGCGGCCAAATGGTCGACCTCTAGGGCTGGCGCATACGTGCTGGCCGACGTGCAGCGCATCGATACGAACACGGGGGCCGCCACCACCTGGTTCCACATCGCCGGGGTCACCGCGGTGCCGATCGGGATCGACGGCTCGGGCAGCCCGATCATCGCCGCCGGTACCCAGCTGCCCAACGGCCAGATCTCTGCCTCTCAGATCTGGATTGTCCCGCAGGCGTCGGCAGGCGCCGTCCCCCAGGGCGTGCTCATCTACTCGGACAAGGACCACCCGTTGGTGGTCCAGGGCCCACCCATCGTGTCGGCCGGGGCAATCTGGATCGAGACCGACAAGGGACTCTGGATCGACGACGGCACGGGAGCCTCGATCCGCCTGGTCTCCAATTTCAGCGGCTACATCGCCGGCGGCTGCTTATAAAGGAACGGGGCCGCACGCCGCGGCCCCGTCGGGTCTAGCTCTCTAGACGGACAGCGTCTCCAGGTCGATCGGCTCCTCCTCGAGGATCCTGGCCGCCTGCTCCCGCTGCTTCTTGTAGTAGTCCAGGCCCGTACCGGCCGGGATCAGCTTGCCGATGATCACGTTCTCCTTCAGGCCCCGCAATCGGTCGACCTTGCCGGAAATCGCGGCTTCGGTCAGCACCCGGGTCGTCTCCTGGAAGGACGCCGCCGACAGCCACGAGGTGGTGTTCAGCGCCGCTTTGATCAGCCCCAGCAGCACGGTCTGCGCGGTGGCGGGTTCGCCGCCCTCCGCCAGCGCCCGCGCGTTGGACTCTTCGTATTCCCACTGCGAGACGATCTCGCCCGGCAGCAGGCCCGTGTCGCCCGCCGAGTCGATGCGGACCTTCCGCATCATCTGCCGGACGATCACCTCGATGTGCTTGTCATTGATGTCGACACCCTGCGAGCGATACACCTTCTGGACCTCGTCCACAAGAAATGTCTGGACCGCTTCCTTGCCCAGGATGTGGAGCAGCTCCTGCGGTGAGATCGAGCCTTCGGTGATCTGCTGGCCGGCCCGGATCAGGACCTTGTGCCCATCCCGGCGGTCGAGCTCCGGCCGGATGCGGACCTGGTGCGGAATCGGGTACTCGCGCACCTCCTCGTCCACCGTCCGGACCGTGATCTCCTTGGCCGAGACGCTGACCTTGCCCGCGTGGCGGGTCCGGATGCCGTTGCCCTTGGGGTCGCGGGCCAGCTCCTGGCCCTCCATCGCCTCGTCGCCGGACTTGACCAGGGCCTCCATCTTCGCCTGCATGGGGTAGGAGACCTCGAACTCCTCCTTGGACGTGACGCGGACCTTGCGCGAGCCTTCCTGGCGAATGATCTCGAGCTCGCCGTCGATCTCGGAGATGATCGCCTTGCCCTTGGGGATGCGAGCCTCGAACAGCTCCTCCACGCGGGGCAGGCCCTGGGTGATGTCCACGCCGGCGACACCGCCGGTGTGGAAGGTGCGCATGGTCAGCTGCGTGCCCGGCTCGCCGATCGACTGCGCGGCGATGACCCCCACCGCCTCACCGATCTCGACGATCTTTCCGGTTGCCAGGTTGCGTCCGTAGCACGTGCGGCAGACGCCCTCGCGCGCCTCGCAGACGAGGACCGACCGCATCTTGACCGGGACGCCGGCCTCGATGATCTGTCGTGCGACGTCGTCGGTGATCGAATGTCCCGCGGGCACGAGCACCTTGCCCTTGACCGAAACGTCTTCAGCCGCCACGCGGCCCGCGATCTTCTCGAAGATCGGGTCGTTCTTGGCCCGCTCCGGTGTGATGTCGCGGATCCAGATTCCGTTGGTGGTGCCGCAGTCCTCCACACGCACGATCACGTCCTGAGCGACGTCGACGAGACGGCGCGTCAGGTAGCCGGAGTCGGCGGTGCGGAGCGCGGTGTCAGCGAGGCCCTTGCGCGTGCCGTGGGTCGAGATGAAGTACTCGAGCACGGTGAGGCCTTCGGTGAAGTTGGCCTGGATGGGAAGGTCGATGATCCGGCCGGTCGGGTCGGCCATCAGGCCACGCATGCCCGCCAGCTGGCGGATCTGCTGGATGTTTCCGCGGGCGCCCGAGCCCATCATCATCCAGATCGGGCTGAACTTGTCGAAGGCCTGCTCCGTCGCGTTGCCCACCTCTTCGTAGGCACGCTGCCAGAGCTCGATGACCTTGCGGTAGCGCTCGTCCTCGGTCATGACGCCGCGGCGGTACATCCGCTCGACGTCCGCAACCTCTTTCTCCGTGGCGCGGATCACCTGCCACTTCGAGTCCGGGTGCGGGATGTCCATCGCGGACACCGTGATCCCGGCCTGGGTCGCGTAGCGGAAACCGAGCCGCTTGATGTCGTTGACCACGCTGGCGGTCGTGTCGCTGCCGTACAGGCGGTACAGCTCGGCGACGAGAACACGCAGCAGCTTGCGGTCGTAGTGCGCGTTCTGGAACGGCAGGGGCTCCATGTTCGGCTCCATCGGCGCCTTGCCGACGGGCAGCGGCTGGTTGAAGACCACACGGCCGGCGGTCGTGACGATCGACTCGGAACCGATCCTGACGCGGACCCATTCCTGCAGCTTCACGACCTTGCTCTCGAGTGCGAGGAGCACCTCGTTCTGCGAGCTGAAGTTGCGCAGCTTGGTGATCGAGTCGCCAGACGGCTGCTCGCCGCGCGTCGCGGTCAGCCAGTAGCAGCCCAGCACCACGTCCTGCGTCGGCGCGACCACCGGGTGGCCGTCCGCGGCGGAGAGGATGTTCTGCGAGGACATCATCAGGTTCTTGGCTTCGGCGATGGCGCCGCTGAACAGCGGCACGTGCACCGCCATCTGGTCGCCGTCGAAGTCGGCGTTGAACGCTGCGCAGACGAGCGGGTGGATCTGGATCGCCGAGCCTTCGACCAGCACCGGCATGAACGCCTGGATGCCCAGGCGGTGCAGGGTCGGGGCGCGGTTGAGCAGCACCGGGTGGTCGCGAATGACCTCGTCCAGGACGTCCCAGACCTCGGTCCGGCTGCGCTCGACCATCCGCTTGGCGGACTTGATGTTGGTCGTGTAGCCCTTGTTCACCAGCTCGCGCATGACGAACGGCTTGAAGAGCTCCAGCGCCATCTTCTTGGGCAGGCCGCATTCGTGCAGCTTCAATTCGGGGCCGACCACGATCACGGAGCGGCCGGAGTAGTCCACGCGCTTGCCGAGCAGGTTCTGGCGGAACCGGCCCTGCTTGCCCTTGAGCATGTCGGAGAGGGACTTCAGCTTGCGGTTCCCCGTGCCGGTGATGGCACGTCCGCGCCGCCCGTTGTCGATCAAGGCGTCCACCGCCTCCTGGAGCATCCGCTTCTCGTTGCGCACGATGATCTCGGGCGCGCCTAGCTCGAGCAGCCTCTTCAGGCGGTTGTTGCGGTTGATCACGCGGCGGTAGAGGTCGTTCAGGTCGGACGTGGCGAACCGGCCGCCGTCGAGCTGGACCATCGGCCGAAGCTCGGGCGGGATGACGGGCAGGACCTCGAGCACCATCCACGTTGGGCTGGCGTTCGACTTGCGGAAGTCCTCCACGACCTTCAGGCGCTTGATCGCCTTCTGCTTGCGCTGGCCGCTGGACGACTTCGACTCCTCGCGGAGCCGGTACATCTCGGATTGCAGGTCGATGCGCGACAGCAGCTCGCGGACGGCCTCGGCGCCGATGCCGGCGCGGAAAGCACGACCGAACCGCTCCTGGAAGTCGCGGTACTGCGTGTCCGTAAGGATCTGCTTGGCGTGCATGGCCTCGAGGTCTGTTCGCGTCGCCTCGATCTCCTGCTGCAGCGCCTCGAGCTGACCCTGGATTCCCTCTCGCTCGGTTTTGGTCGCAGTGTCGATGGACGACTCGAGTGCCTTCTTGTCGGCGTCGAGCCGCTCCTTGGCGCGCTTCTGCGCGGTCTTGGTGTTGGCCTCGAGCTTTTCGATCTTCTCCTGCACCTTGGACAGGACGCCGCGTGACATCTCGCGAGACATCAGGTCGCCCTTCTCGATCACCGTCTCTTCGTCGCCGTCGAGACCGACCGTCATGACGCGGCGCGACTTGGTGCCGATGCCGGCCTTGATGTGCTCGGTCGCCTTCTTGCCTTGAGTCGTGAGCGCGTCGACCGACTCCTGCAGCTCCTCTTCGAGCTTCGCTACCTCAGCCTCGACCTCGCCCTTCAGCTTCTTGGTCTTGGCCTCGTGGTCCTGGCGCAGCTCGCGCGCCTTGGCGTCGATGTCCGCGCGCAGCCGGACGGCCCGCTCGTCCTTGTCCATGTTGAGGACGGAGAGCATGTCGTTGCGGACTTCTTCGTGGACGTCGGTGACGATGTAGTTGGCGAAGTAGAGGATCTTCTCCAGGTTGCGCGGAGACATGTCCAGCAGCAGGCCCATCCGGCTCGGGATGCCCTTGAAGTACCAGACGTGGCTCACGGGCGAGGCGAGCTTGATGTGGCCCATGCGCTCGCGGCGCACCTTCGACCGCGTCACCTCGACGCCGCACTTGTCGCAGATGATGCCCTTGTAGCGGTAGCGCTTGTACTTTCCGCAGTGGCATTCCCAGTCCCTGGTGGGACCGAAGATGCGCTCGCAGAAAAGACCGTCGCGCTCCGGGCGGAGCGTGCGGTAGTTGATGGTCTCCGGCTTCGTGACCTCGCCGTGCGACCACGACATGATCGTGTCCGGCGATGCCAGCGAAAGCTTCAGCGCGTCAAAGTTCTCGAGTTTCAGCAACCTTTTTCCTCTTCTTCCTTATCTATCTATGTATCTATTCGTTATGTATCTATTCAGCGGAGTCTTCCCCGAGCTCTTCGCGCTCGAGGCTGATGCCGAGGTCCAGCGGGATCTCGGGAATGTCCTCTTCTGACAGGACAATCTGGCGCTCGTCCTCGCTCAGGATCTCCACCCCGAGCGCAAGGCCTTCCAGCTCCTTGACCAGCACGCGGAACGACTCCGGGATGCCTGCCTCGAGCGTGTTGTCGCCCTTGACGATCGCCTCGTACGCCTTGACGCGACCGACGATGTCGTCTGACTTCACGGTCAGGATCTCCTGCAGGACGTGCGCGGCGCCGTAAGCCTCGAGCGCCCACACCTCCATCTCGCCGAAGCGCTGTCCGCCGAACTGCGCCTTGCCGCCTAGCGGCTGCTGGGTGACCAGGCTGTACGGACCGGTCGACCGGGCATGGATCTTGTCCTCCACCAGGTGGGCCAGCTTGAGCATGTAGATCATGCCGACGGTCACCGGCTCGTCGAACTCATCGCCGGTCCGCCCGTCGCGCAGCCGCACCTTCCCGTCCACGGGCAGGCCCGCCTTCTCCAGTTCCTTGACGATCGTCGGCATCGGAGCGCCGTCGAAGACCGGGGTCGCGATCTTGATGCCAAGTGTGTAAGCAACCCAACCGAGGTGGGTCTCGAGGACCTGGCCCAGGTTCATTCGGCTCGGCACGCCGAGCGGGTTGAGCACGATGTCGACAGGTGTTCCGTCCGGCAGGTACGGCATGTCCTCCGAGGGCATGATCCGGGCGACCACGCCCTTGTTGCCGTGGCGGCCCGCCATCTTGTCGCCGGCCGAGATCTTCCGCTTCTGGGCGATGTAGACCCGGACCATCTCGTTGATGCCTGGGCCGAGCTCGTCCTTGTTCTCGCGTGAGAACACCTTCACGTCGACCACGATTCCGCGCTCGCCGTGCGGCACGCGCAGGCTCGAGTCCCGTACCTCGCGCGCCTTCTCACCGAAGATGGCCCGGAGCAGGCGCTCCTCCGCGGACAGCTCGGTCTCGCCCTTCGGCGTGATCTTGCCGACCAGGATGTCGCCCTGCTGGACCTCGGCGCCGATGTAGACGATGCCGCGCTCGTCGAGGTTGCGCAGCGCATCGTCCGCGACGTTGGGGATGTCTCGTGTGATCTCTTCCGGTCCGAGCTTCGTCTCGCGCGCCTCGGATTCGTATTCCTCGATGTGAATCGATGTGTACAGGTCCTCCTTCACCACGCGCTCGGAGAGAAGGATCGCGTCTTCGAAGTTGTAGCCCTCCCACGGCATGAAGGCGACGAGCACGTTGCGCCCGAGCGCCATCTCGCCGTTGTCGATCGCGGGACCGTCGGCCAGGATGTCGCCCTTCTCCACGTGCTGGCCCGGCTTCACCACCGCGCGGTGGTTGAGGCAGGTGCCCTGGTTCGAGCGCTCGAACTTCTGCAGCGGATAGTGCTTCTCCGCACCGCCGCCGTCCGGCTTGACGATGATCTCGAAGACCGGGGTCGCGTGCACCGCCTTCATCTCTTTCGGGTTGGCGATGTCGACCACCGTGCCGGCGAAGTCCGCGACGATCATCTCGCCCGAATCCTTCGCGGCGTAGTACTCGACGCCGGTTCCGACGAGCGGCGCGTCGGTGACGAGAAGCGGCACGGCCTGGCGCTGCATGTTGGCGCCCATCAGGGCGCGGCCGGCGTCGTCGTGCTCGAGGAACGGGATCATCGCCGTGGCCACCGACACGATCTGCTTCGGCGACACGTCCATGTACTGGATGTTCTGGATCTCTTCGATCTTGAAGTCGCCGCGTGCCCTCGCCGGCACGCGCCCCTCGACAAAGTTGCTCTCGGGGGTGAGCGCGGCGTTGGCCTGCGCGATGCCGAACATGTCCTCTTCGTCGGCCGACAGGTACTCGACCTCGGTCGAGACCCAGGGCACGATGTCGACTGAGGTGACGTGCGCCTTGAGCAGCTTCTGGATCGCCTTGTCGTCCAGCACCTCGTGTGCCGGCAGAACCTCGGTGCCCTTCGCATCCACCGCGGCGCGACGCAGCGTGCGCCCGACGAGCTTCGGCGCGAACTCCTGGTTCACCGACACCCTGTTGTACACGCGGCGGAACGGCGTCTCGATGAAGCCGAACTCGTTGACCTTGGCGTACGTCGCCAGGTTGCCGATCAGGCCGATGTTCGGGCCTTCCGGCGTCTCGATCGGGCAGATCCGGCCGTAGTGGCTGTGGTGCACGTCTCTGACGTCGAATCCCGCGCGCTCACGTGACAGTCCACCGGGACCCAGCGCCGACAGGCGGCGCTTGTGGGTCAGCTCGGACAGCGGGTTGTGCTGGTCCATGAACTGCGAAAGCTGGCTCGAGCCGAAGAACTCCTTGATCGCGGCGACGACAGGTCGCGCGTTGATCAGGGACGCCGAGGTGACCGTGTGCGGGTCACTGATCGTCATGCGCTCCTTGATGATTCGCTCCATCCGGATCAAGCCCATGCGGAACTGGTTCTGTAGGAGCTCTCCGACCGCGCGCACGCGGCGGTTGCCGAGATGGTCGATGTCGTCCGGGATCTGCTTCTCGCGCTGCGCGTTGTTGAGCTCGATCAGCTTGCGCAGGAACGCGATGAAGTCGCCCTTCTCCAGGATGCGCAGCTCACGCTGGCGGACGCGCGCGAGGATGTCCTCCTCATCGCGGCCCAATCGCTTGTCGACCTTGTAGCGGCCGACGCGGCCGAGGTCGAACCGGCGCGGGTTGAAGAAAAGGGACTGCAGCAGGTTGCGCGCGTTGTCCACGCTCGGTGGGTCGCCGGGGCGGACGCGGCGGTACAGCTCGAGGAGCGCGTCCTCGGTCTTCGTCGTCGTGTCCTTGTCGAGCGTCGACTCCATGTAGTGGTGGTCGGGGTTGTTGTCGACGTCCGCGAACATCTCCATCAGGGCGCGCTTCTGCGCCTCACGGTCGCTCTCGGTGCCCTTGAGCTGTGGCAGCTCGAGCGCCTTGAGAAGGACGGTGACCGGGACCTTGCGCTTGCGGTCGATCTTGACCGTGAGCAGGTCCTTGGCCGAGGTCTCGATCTCGAGCCACGCGCCGCGATTGGGGATGAGCTTGGCGCCGAAGAGCTTGCGACCCGTGTTCGGGTCTTCGGCAGCCGTGAAGTACACGCCCGGCGAGCGCACGAGCTGCGACACGACGACGCGCTCGGTGCCGTTGACGATGAACGTCCCCTGGTCGGTCATCATGGCGAAGTCGCCCATGTAGACCTCGGACTCCTTGATCTCGCCCGTCTCTTTGATGGTGAGCCGAGTCCGGATCCGCAGCGGCGCCGCGTACGTCATGTCGCGGTTACGGCACTCTTCGACCGAGAACTTGGGCTGGCCAAACTCGTAGTCGAGGAACTTCAGCTCGAAGTTCTTGCCGGTGTAGTCAGTGATGGGGTTGATCTCATCGAACAGCTCGCGCAGGCCTTCGGACTTGAACCAGTGGAACGACTCGATCTGCGTGGCGATCAGGTCTTTTAGCTCGACGAGGTTGGGGATGCGGCCATAGCTGAGACGCGCGGGGGCTCTCATCTCTGAGATCAATTCGGTTCTCCTTCCAGGAAAAAGGGCGCGCTCAGTTAAAGGGCAGGATGAGCGGCCGGGACGTGCACAAACGGCGAGTATACGACGAAATACCCCTCCATGGGGGCGTTTAAACAGGACCAGGCCGATCCAGGCCATGGCCGAGGATTTCCGGGCACTATACCACCGCCCGACCGGACCCGGATAGCCTTGTTTGGATGCCTGATTGGGAGGCCTGGAGGGCCGAGTTCCCGCTGCTCGACCGCTACATCTACTTCAACGCCTGCTCGCTCGGGCCTCTTCCCCGCCGAGGCCGCGACGCTCTCGCCCGATACGGCCAGGACTGGGACGAGCAGGGCACCCCTGTCTGGTATTCGACCTGGCTCCCTCTCCTGGCTCGTTTTCGTAGCCAGGTCGGCGAGCTGCTCCGCGCGCCGGCGGGCTCCACGGCGATCGCCCCCTCAGTTTCCGTCGCCCTGACCACGCTGGCAACCGGTCTGCCGTTGCCGGAGGGGCGCCGCAAGGTCCTCATCGGCGAGCTGGACTTCCCCACCATCGGCCACCAGTGGCTCTCCCGACCCGAGTTCGAGGTCGAGTTCGTCCCGAGCCGGGACGGCATGACGATCCCGCCCGAGGCCTTCGCCGAGCGAATCGACGAGCAGACCGCCCTGGTCGCGACGACCCACCTCTTCTACACGACCGGCTACTTACAAAACGTAAGAGCGATCGCCGACGCGGCCCATGCCGCGGGTGCGCTGTGCCTCATCGACGGCTACCAGACATGCGGCTGCGTGCCGCTCGATGTCTCGGCGATGGGCTGCGACGCATTCGTCGGCGGCTGCCTCAAGTGGCTGAGCGGCGGCCCGGGCAACGCCTT
The DNA here is from genome assembly GCA_005880795.1 of Chloroflexota bacterium. Lineage (GTDB taxonomy): Bacteria > Chloroflexota > Dormibacteria > Dormibacterales > Dormibacteraceae > 40CM-4-65-16. The sequence continues at coordinate 26,944 of VBGP01000019.1, forward strand.
TCTCTACGTCAGGCCTGAGCTCATCCCGCAGGTCCGCCCGCATGGCACCGGCTGGTTCGCGACGCGCGACCCCTTTTCTTTCACGCTGCAAGAGCTCGTCTTCGCCGACGACGCCCGCCGGCTCGAGACAGGCACATGGGCGATGGCCTGCCACTACGCGGGCTTGGCGGGCCTGGAGGTGATCCTCGAGGTCGGCGTCGCGAACATCCAGGAGCGACTGCGCGACCTGACCGACAGGATTCTGGAGCGTTGCGACGAGGCCGGCGTGAAGACGTTCACGCCAAGGGACCGCGCCCTCCGATGCGGCATCGTGACCCTGGAATGCGACCGTCCGGAAGAGGTGGAGTCGAGGCTCCACGCCGCAGGAGTCATCGTCGATTCGCGCCCAGGCCGGATCCGGCTCTCCCCCCACTGGTGCGTGACGGAGGAAGAGCTGGAGCGCGGAATGGACCTGGTCCTGGACCAGGTTGGAGCCGCGAGCAGAACGGCGTAATTCCGCACCGGTGACGCCAACGGTGCGCTAAAACACGCGCCTATCCGCACCGCTGACGCCAAAGGTGCGGAACCGTCATGTTGCTTCTGTGGCACTAGGCCTGCCGCCGACCATCCGCGCCTGCCTCTTCGACCTCGACGGCGTGATCACCCAGACCGCAAGGGTCCACGCCCGTGCCTGGAAGCAGGTCTTCGACGAATTCTTGAAGGCCCGAAGTGAACCCCCATTCGACCTCGTGAAGGACTACGACGACTACGTCGACGGGAAGCCCCGCGAAGACGGCGTCCGCTCCTTCCTCGCGTCCCGCCACATCACCGTTCCAGACGAAAGGGTCCACGACATCGCAGATCGGAAAGACCAGCTCTTCCTCGACCTCATCCATCACGACGGAGTTCAGACCTACGACGGCTCGATCAGCTACCTCCACGCCGTCAAGGCGGCCCGTCTCAAGCTCGCCGTCGTCTCCTCCAGCCGGCACACCACCGAGGTCCTCGCGGCGGCGAACCTAAGCAACTTTTTCGACGCGCAGGTCGACGGCATCGTCGCCGAGCGCGAGCACCTCAACGGCAAGCCCGCCCCAGACACGTACCTGAAAGCCGCATCCGTCCTCGGCGCAAAGCCTGCGGCGGCATCGGTCTACGAAGACGCGCTCGCCGGGGTCAAGGCCGGCCGCGCCGGCGGGTTCGGCCTGGTGGTCGGAGTCGACCGCGCCGGTCAGGCGGACGCCTTGTACGCTCAGGGCGCGGACGTCGTGGTCAAAGACCTCGCCGACCTGCTGGCGAAATGACGTGATCAAACACGACCACTTCACATGCGAGCCATGGAACGTCCGCGAGACAAGGCTCGACCTGGATCGCCTCGGTCAGTCCGAATCGATCTTCGCGCTGTCCAACGGGCACATCGGATGGCGCGCCAACCTCGACGAGGGCGAGCCGCACATCATCGCGGGCTCATACCTGAACGCGGTCTACGAGGAGGTGCCCCTCCCCTACCCCGAAGCGGCGTACGGCTATCCGGAGGCCGGGCAGACGCTGGTCAACGTGACCGACGGCAAGATCATCCGCCTGCTCGTCGACGACGAGCCCTTCGACATCCGATACGGCAACCTCCTTTCCCACGAGCGCGTGCTCGACCTTAAGTCGGGTCTCCTCACGCGGGTCGCCGAGTGGGAGTCGCCGGCGCACCACACCGTCCGCGTGCGCTCGACGCGAATGGTCTCGCTGGTCGATCGGGCGCTCGCAGCCGTGCTCTACGAGGTCGAGCCGATCGGCTCGGAGGTGGAGCTCGTCGTCCAATCCGAGCTCGTTGCCAACGAGCCCGTCGGCGTCCAGCAGCGAGACGACCCGCGCGCCGCTGATGCCATCCAGAACCCGCTGGCGGCTGAGCTCGCCGCGGCAACGGAACGCGCCGCGGTGCTGATTCACTCCACCAAGGGCAGCGGCCTACGGGTCGCAGCGGCGATGGAGCATGTGGTCAGTGGCCCGCGCGGGACTGAAACAAAGTGTGAAAGCGACGCCGACCAGGCCCGCTTCACAGTCGCGTCAAAGGTCAAGCCCGGCCAGCGCCTGACGCTGGTCAAGTTCGTCGCTTACGGCTGGTCGAGCCTGCGGTCGGTGCCGGCGCTGCGATCGCAGGTGGAAGGTGCGCTCGCCGCCGCGGTTGAGCACGGGTGGAAAGGACTGGCTGCCGCCCAGCGCCGCTACCTCGCCGCCTTCTGGTCGCGCGCGGACGTCGAGCTCGAAGGCGACGACGCCGTGCAGCAGGCCATTCGCTTTGCGATGTTCCACGTCCTCCAGTCCGCCGCGCGCGCCGAGCAGCGGGCGATCCCCGCGAAAGGGCTCACCGGCCCCGGCTACGACGGCCACACCTTTTGGGACATGGAAACGTTCGTGCTCCCGGTCCTCACCTACACCGCGCCAGAGTGTGTCGCTGACGCCCTGCGCTGGCGACACTCGATCCTCGACCTTGCGCGCGACCGGGCGCGCGATCTCGGCCTGAAGGGCGCCGCATTCCCGTGGCGAACCATTCGCGGCGAGGAATGCTCCGGCTACTGGCCGGCGTCGACAGCCGCGTTTCACGTCAATGCCGACATCGCCGACGCCGTCGTCCGCTACACGAGCGCGACCCGAGATTTGCGTTTCGAGCGGAGCTTCGGCGCGGAGCTGCTCATCGAGACCGCGCGGTTATGGGCCTCGATCGGCCATCACGACCGCGGCGGACAGTTTCGGATCGACGGCGTGACCGGGCCTGACGAGTACAGCGCTCTGGCGGACAACAACCTGTACACCAACCTGATGGCGCAGCGAAACCTCAACGCCGCGGCGGATGCGGTCGCCCGCAACCCTCGAGTCGCGAGGCGCTTGAAGGTCACCGCGGCTGAGGTCAGGGCCTGGCGGAAGGCCGCGGCCAGGGTCTACATCCCTTACGAGCCCGACCTGCGCATCCACAAGCAAGCAAGCCAGTTCACCGACCACGAACGCTGGGATTTCGCCCACACCGGACCCGACCAGTACCCACTCTTCCTCCACTTCGCGTACTTCGACCTCTACCGCAAGCAGGTGGTGAAACAGGCCGACCTCGTGCTGGCGATGCACCTTCGCGGCGACGCGTTCACCGCCGATGAGAAGGCGCGCAATTTCGCCTACTACGAAGCGATCACCGTCCGAGACTCATCCCTGTCGTCGTGCACGCAGGCTGTGATCGCGGCGGAGGTTGGGCATCTGCGGCTGGCCCACGACTACCTGGCCGAAGCAGCGCTGATGGACCTGGACGACCTCGAGCGCAACGTGCGCGACGGAGTCCACATGGGCTCGGCGGCGGGCGCGTGGATCGCCGCGGTCCAGGGCCTCGGCGGGATGCGCCACCACGGCGATTCGCTCGGCTTCAGCCCGCGCCTTCCGCCGGCGATCCGCAGGCTGACCTTCCGGGTCACCTTCCTCGGACGGCTGATCAAGGTGACCGTCGACCACCGGCGCGCCACCTACACCCTGGTGCGCGGCCGGCAGCTCCGGTTCGATCACCACGGCGCGCCCATTCGGGTCAGCCCGGGCCGTGCCGTGGCACGGGCGATTCCACCCATCACCGAACCGCCGGAGCCCAAACAACCCGCGGGCCGAGAGCCTTCACCTCCCCGCTCGCCGGGGAGGTCGGCGGCTGCAGGCCGCCGGGTGGGGGGCTCCGACCCTACTTCAGCTCCGCCGTCGCGCCCGCTTCCTTCAACCGGGCGACCGCCTTCTCGGCGTCAGCCTTCGAAACGTTCTCGAGCACCGGCTTCGGCGCCGCGTCGACAAGGTCCTTCGCCTCCTTCAGGCCGAGCTGCGTAAGCTCGCGGACCGCTTTGATCACGTTGATCTTGCTGTCGCCGACTGCAGTGAGGGTAACCGTGAACTCGGTCTGCTCTTCCTCCGCCGCGGCCGCCTCGCCGCCACCGGCCGGTCCGGCCGCAGCGGCGACCGCCACGGGCGCCGCCGCCTTGATGCCGAACTCGTCCTCGATGGCCTTCACAGCCTCGACGACGTCGAGGATGCTCCAGTCCTTCAGTGCCTCGACGAACTCTTTCGGGGTGATCTTCGTAGCCGCCATTTACGCCGCCTCCAGTTTTGTCTTGTACGCGTTCAGCACTCCAAGGAGTTGCTGATGCGGTGCTTCCATGATCGCGACCAGTTGAGCGACCGGTGATTGCAGGGTGCCCAGAAGCTGGGCGAGAAGGGTTTCGCGGGATGGCAGGTCGGCCAGCTGCTTGACCTGGTCCGGCGAGAAGACACGACCCTCGACGAGGCCGCCCTTGACGTCGAGCTTGAGGCGGCTTGCGCGGACCCACTCGTTGATGAGCTTCGCCGGGGTGGCGAGATTGTCGTCGTAGCCGAACGCAATCGCCACCGGGCCTTCGAGCTCTTTCTGCAGACCGGGCACGCCCGCGGCTTCGGCCGCGCGCCGGGCGAGCGTGTTCTTGACGATTCGGTACTCCACGTCGCCGCCGCGAAGCTTGCCGCGGAGATCCTGGATCTGGCTCACGGTCAGGCCGCGGTAGTCGGTCAGCACCGCGACCTTGGCCCTCTTCAGCTTCTCCGTCAGCAGCTCGACCTGCTCGGCCTTCTGCTCCTTGCGTGCTCTCGGCAAAAGAAAATCCTCCCTGCCCTTCAAAATCGCCAAGGCAGGAAGGATCGATGCATCCTTCACTTACGAATTGCCTCGGTAGGAAATTAAGCGGCTCGCGCCACACCTACGGTCTAGGGCAGATCGCGAATTATACGTTGTCGACCGCAGCCCCCAATTTGCCGGATAGTCCGGACTATCCGAGCTTCTGCGCTGAGATAACGACGCTTCGTCCGGACTATCCGGGACTGTTCCCCTTCACCCAGTCCTCGCGCAGCAGCTCGGTCAGCACATGGTCATGCCATTTGCCGTCGATGAACCGATCGGCCGTCCATCGCCCGACCTCTTTGTAGCCGGCAGACTTCTGCGCCCTGGCGCTGGCCTGGTTGCCTTCGAGGTATCCCGACTTGAGCTTGCGCAGCGGCAGCTGGGTGAAGGCATACCTCGCGCGGAGCTGCATAAGCTCCCGTCCCATGCCCTTGCCCCACGCAGCCTTGTCCCCGATCACCGTCCCGGTCGTGCCGAAGCCGTTCTTCCAATCGATCTGAACGATGCTCGTCCCACCGACGATGCGGCCCTCGTGCTCGACCACCCAGAAGATCGCATCCGGGTCCCGCGCCATACGGTCGAGGAACTCCTTCTCGACATCGATCGAGGGCGGGTGGCGCAGCTTGATGAAGCGCGTCACCTCGAGGTCCTCGAACCAGGTGACCATGGCGGCCGCGTCTTCCGGTTTGGGCGGACGCAGACGAACAACCTTGCCCTGGATGACCGGCCCGTACATGGCCGGACAGGTTACTTGGTCGCCGGAGCCTCGAGGACCTGTTTCAAACTGACGATCGTCTTCTCCATCGCGGCACGGCGCGCGACCAGGACCCTCCCCATGTCGAACTTGAGCCCCAGCGCGGCCTGGGTGAAAAGCACGCGCCCTCGCGATTCAGACGTCACGCGCGTACCAGACGCAATCGCGGTCACTCGCGAGGACCCGGTTTCCGAGGGGCGGCCCACCAGCGTGGTCGTGATCGAGTCATCACCGGCAACCGATGTCACGACCGAGCGCACCTCGGCAAACCTGGCCATCTTCGGGTTTGGGCGAGACATCTGCAGCACCGATACGCGCGTCACAACCTCCGTGCCCGCCGCGAGAACACCGGGCGGCTCCGCGCGGATGAAGTCGTCGCGGTACTTCGGCCAGTTGTCGGTGTTCGAGATGAAGCTGAAAACCTGGTGAGGGGCAGCAGCGACGTCGACGGACGCACTCAGGTGCACGCCGCGCCAACGGGACGGAATCCAGGCCAGCATCCAGGCCGCGTTCGCGACGACGTTGGCCACCGCAAGCCACGGTTCGAAAACGAATGTGACAGCGCTCAGAAACAGCACCATCGCGACCCGCGAGAGCAAGGCGGCCAGGTGCTGCCGCTCGATCATGACAATGGTCACCACCGGCCGCAGCAGCTTGCGCCGCTCGTAGACGCTCCAGGCCATCACGGCAAGCGCACCTCCATAAAGGAGGACGGCGACCGGCACGAGCAGGCCAAGCGAAGGGATCGCCCCACCAAACAACGAATAGGTCACGAAGGCGACCTCGGGGATCGCAACGACCTGGGCCATCAAGACCACGATGTTCCAGCGCGGCGTCCTCGCAAGCCTGAGCGCGAAGACCACAGGCAGCACCACCGCGAGACCCGCGGTGAAGAGCTGCCAGACGTTCACGACCGGGGCCCGACTAGGTCGCGGTGTGCAGCTTGGCGGCTTCCCTTACGTCAACGGGTACGGACGGCCCCTGGGTCGAGACCAGGTAGAAGCTGCGCAGGTACTGGCCCTTCGAAGTGGAAGGCTTGTTGCGGATCAACGCGTCCACCAGCGTCGTGAGGTTCTCGTGCAGCGCGCTCTCGTCGAACGACACCTTGCCGATGGGCACGTGCACGATGCCGAACTTGTCGGTCCGGAACTCCACCTTGCCGCCCTTGGCCTCGGTCACAGCCCGGCCGACATCGTTGGTGACGGTGCCGGACTTCGGGTTGGGCATCAGCCCGCGCGGGCCGAGGACCTTGCCGAGGGGTCCGACCTTCGCCATCAGGTCGGGCGTTGCGATCGCGGCGTCGAAATCAGTCCAGCCGTCGGCCACACGCTTCACCAGGTCGTCGCCGCCCACGATGTCGGCGCCCGCTTCCTGCGCCTCACGCGCCCTCTCGCCCACCGCGAACACCGCGACCCGAACCTTTTTGCCAGTTCCATTCGGCAGCACGACCGAGCCGCGAACCATCTGCTCGGCGTGACGGGGGTCGACGCCCAGCCGGATGTGCGCCTCGACGGTGGCGTCGAACTTCGAGATCGAGGTCTCCCGGACCATCTTGCACGCCGTCTCGGTATCCAGGCCGCCGTTGCCGTTGCTCGCGATTGCGGCTTCGACCTTCTTCGCGGCCTCGATGTATTTCTTTCCCCTCTTCTTCGGCATCGAGCTACTCCACCACCTCGAGTCCCATCGACCGCGCGGTGCCCTCGATCATCTTCATCGCGTGCTCGGTGTCGAACGAATTGAGGTCCTTGCCCTTGACGTCAACGATCTGGCGAACCTGCTGGCGGGTCACGCGTCCGATCTTCTCGCGGTTGGGCTTGGCCGAGCCCTTGTCGACACCGGCCGCGCGCTTGAGCAGCTGGACCGCGGGCGGCGTCTTGAGCACGAACGTGAAGCTCCGGTCCTCGAAGATGGTGATCAGCGCGGGCACCACGTCGCCGGCCTGCTGAGCCGTGCGCTCGTTGTAGGCCTTGGTGAACTCCATGATGTTGATGCCGTGCGGGCCCAAGGCCGTCCCGACCGGCGGCGCGGGCGTGGCCTTTCCCGCCTGCAGCTCGAGCTTCAACACAGCGCGGACTTTCTTCTTACCCATTACCTATATATGTGGACTAGTGGACCTTCTCGACCTGGAGCAGGTCGAGCTCGACGGGGGTCTCTCGGCCGAACATGTTGACCAGCACCTTGAGCTTGCCCTTCTCAGGGTTGATCTCGTCGACCTTGCCGTGGAAGTCCGTGAACGGTCCATCCACGACCCGCACCGACTCGCCAACCTGGAACTCGACCCGGATCTTCGGGGCTTCCTGCCGCATCTGCTTCTGGATCGCCCGCACCTCTTTTTCCTGAAGTGGCACCGGGCTGTTGGCGGAGCCGACGAAGCTGGTCACGCCCGGCGTGTTGCGGACGACGAACCATGACTCGTTCGACATCTTCATCTTCACCAGGATGTAGCCGGGGAAGATGCGCTTCTGGACATGGCGGCGCTTGCCGTCCTTGATCTCGATCTCGTCTTCCATCGGGACGAGCACCTGCAGGATCTTGTCCTGCATGTCCATCGACTCGATGCGCTTCTCGAGGTTCTTCTTGACCTTTTCCTCGTGTCCGGAATAGGCATGCACCACGTACCACTGCGCCTCTTCCTCGGGCGTCGGGACCGGGGCCTTCTCGACTGCCATCAGTGGACCCCGTTGTTGTAAAGGGTGCGCCTGGCGACCTCGGCCAGGATGTAGTCGGTGCCCCCGATGAAGATGCCCAGGAGGATCACCGTGAAGATCACGACCAGGGTGTATCGATACAGTTCGCCGGCGGTCGGCCAGACCACCTTCCGCAGCTCGTCGTAGACGTCGCGGAGGAACTGGCCGGGGCCGACTGGCTGGGCTCTCGGCTCCTCGCGTCTTCGTGTGGTTACGGCCATAAGGGTTACTTGGTCTCCTTGTGGGGTGTGTGCTTGTGGCACCACTTGCAGTACTTGCTGAGCTCGATCCGGTCGGGATCGTTCTTCTTGTTCTTCACAGTGGTGTAGTTGCGCCTTTTGCAGACGCCGCACGCGAGGCTGATGATGTCTTCCATGGTTGTCTCTTTGCTTGGGAGAAAGAAAAAAGCCTAGGTTCCCTAGGCGCTGTCAATAGTAGCAGACGCTTCCGGGACCCTTGACCGATTCCCGGATTGGGGCTATAAGGGCATCCAAGCGGCCGCCCGTCACTAAGGAGAGGAAGCCATGCTGGGGTTCAGACGCGTTCTCGCCGCCCTCGCCGTCTCTTCCGCGATCGCGGGGCTTGGCGCGGCGCCGGCCCTTGCCTCCAACAACCCCCACGATCGGCAGCTGCAGCAGCTGCCGCCGCCCTTTACGCAGCCGATGTGCGGCCCGGCGATCGGTGACGTGACCTTATCGATCGACCCTGGCACCTTCCGAGCGGCGACGAAGACGTTCACACTCCAGGACGGGACGACCAAGATCCAGTTCAACGGCTATGCCCGGCAGATTGTGCAGGGGAACGGCAAGACCCTCGAGCTGAACGTAAGTGGTCCGGGCACCATCTTCATCGCGCCGGGCGGCGCTTTCATCACCGCCATCGGCGAGGGCCACCTCTTCTACGCCGGCCCGGTCGACACACCGCAGCAAGGCCTCTTCCTCTATACGGGCCACGTCACGCTAGCCCTGATCAACACCGCCCAATATGGCCCGATTTTTGTGGTGTCGAGCCACACGGGGAACGTCACCGACGTCTGCGCCTTGCTCCGCTAGAGCAGCGTCCGGCTGAGCGTGTCTGCCAACCAGGCGGTGTAGCGATCTTTGGTCCATTTCCGTTCGCGCCGGAGCAAACCGTGCACCTCGGGGGAGGCGAGCGTCCATACGTGGGCAGTCGCCTCCTCCTCGCTCATACCACCGCGGAACGGGCCCTTGGCCGACAACCACAAGACGAATTGCCGGATGTTGTCGTAGCGCGTCTGCTGCATCCGGCCCCGTAGGGCGGCGATCTCGGGATCGACGGCGGCGGCGCCCCGCATGATGTCGTCGACCGGGCGGGCGCGTTCCAGGATCTCGGTGATGTCGGTGGCAAAGCCCGCCACCTGGCTCTTCTGTGTCGGCAGCGCTCGCACCGCTTTCGGCCCTTCGCGCTCGAGCAGCGCCACCGGCGAATCGTCCCCACCCACTCGCACGTCAAGGAGCCGGTGCAGCACGCCGGACTTGCTACCAAAGCTCGCGTAGACGGTGTCCGTCGCGACGCCGGCCGTAGAGGCGATCGCATCCATGGTCGTGGCCGCGTAGCCACGGTGGGCGAAGAGCTGCTGAGCTGCATCGAGGATTCGCATGCGGGTCTGGCCCGCTTGAGCGGCGCGGAGCGAGGAATCGTAGCGGCGTACGCCCTTGACCTTGCTCACCCTTTCATCCTACTATTCCAGTAATCATCCTAGGCAGACTCGGTTGAAATCAGGAGTTGTGACGGTGACAAACATCGAGGCGATCTACCGGCGGCTGATCGACGAGGGGTTCAACGAAGGCAACCTCGCTGTGGTGGACGAGCTCGTCGCGCCCGATTCGCGCGAGCATCAGCGGGGTTCGGAAGATGGTCCCGAGGGCGCGAAGAAGACCATCGCGTACCTGCGTTCAGCGTTCCCCGACTTCAAGATCACAATCGACGAGGTTGTGGTCTCCGGCGACAAGATTTGGGCCCGCCAGCGGGGCGGCGGCACCAACAGCGGCAGGTTCGCGGGCCACGCGCCCACCGGCCGGATCGCATTCACCGAAGTGATCGACATCTGTCGCATCGAAAACGGGAAGATCGTTGAGCACTGGGGCGTGCCCGACCAGCTCGGGATGATGTTGCAGCTCGGCCTCATAGCCCCGCCCGTGCGGCATGCCGAGGTCACGGCCTAGAACCACCTCGCCCGGTCCGCCGTGGACCGGGCCATATGATTCGGGCAATGGCACAGGCGACGGTCGCCGTGATGCACGGCGACCAGACTGGCGAAGAGCTGCTGAGCGAGTGTCTTCGCCTTCTGGACCGGCAGGTCCTTGGCCTCCCCATCGAGACACGCGACTTCGACCTATCGCTGGAGGAGCGGCGGCGGTCCCGCAACCAGTGTGTGCTGGATGCGGCCGAGGCCCTGCGCCAGTTCGGCTTCGGAATCAAGGCGGCCACGATCACGCCGGAAGGCGCGGGCGACGTGGGCAGCCCCAACGCCATCCTGCGCAAGCAGATCGACGGCAGGGTCATCGTCCGCACCGGCCGCCGCATCCCAGGTGTGCGGCCGCTGGCCGGCGTGCACGCGCCGATCTCGGTGATCCGCATGGCGGTCGACGATGCCTATGGCGCGAGGGAGTGGCGCGAGGGGCATGACCTCGACGAGTGGGCCTTCCGGACCGAGAAGATCAGCCGGCGCACCTGCCGGATCGTCGCCGACTACGCGTTCCGGCACGCCCAGCGCATCGAGGCGAAGGTCTTCGGCGGACCCAAGTTCACGGTAAGCCCGGTTTATGAAGGGATGTTCAAGGAGGAGCTCGACGCGGCGGCGAAGCGGCACCCGGAGGTTCGCTACGAGCCGCAGCTGATCGACGCCACGTACGCGCTCCTGCTGGCCACGACCGGAGAGGCGCTGGTGATCCCCGCCCTCAATCGCGACGGCGACACCCTGTCCGACCTGGTCATGCAGATGTTCGGCACCATCGCCGGCGCCGAGTCGACGCTGCTCGCCTTCGACGATTCCGGTGGCGTCAAGGTCGCGATGACGGAGGCGCCGCACGGCACCGCTCCCGCGCTGCAGGGCAAGAACATCGCCAACCCGATGGCCATGATCCTTGCCGTCGCCTCCCTTCTCGGCTACATGAAGGGCGAGGCTTTCCACCAGGCCTCGAGGACGATCTACGAAGCGGCTCTGGAGACTGTCTCCGACGGCATCCGGACCGCCGACCTGGGCGGTCAGGCCTCGACGAGCGACTTCACCGCCGAAGTCATCCGCCGGGTCAAGACCAAGATCGAAGTGTGGAGCGCACTCGCCGACATAGAACGTTGAGATACCTGGCCTTAGGCGATTCCTACACCATCGGGACCGGCGCCTCCGACGAATCGCACAGCTGGCCCTCGATCATCGCGAGGCGCCTGAACGCCGAGCTGACCAACCCCTCGGTCAACGGCTACACGACGCTCGACCTCATCCGCGACGAGCTTCCTTACCTCGAGCGGATCAAGCCGGACCTGGTCTCGATCCTCATCGGGGTCAACGACCTGGTGCAGGGCCGGCCGCCCGACCTGTACCGCGATTCGCTGACCCGCATCTATGACGCGGTCCGCGATCTCGAAACTCCGCCCCGCGTGGCTGCCATCTCGATCCCGACCTGGTCCTACGTGCCGGCGGCCGCCGACTTCGGAGGGAAGGATCAGGTCGCAAAGCTGACCGGCGCATTCAACGCCGTCGCGGAGCAAGAGGCCCGAGCCCGCAACTTCACCTGGATCGACATAAGCGCCGCGAGCACCGCAGGCGCCGGCGCACCAGGGTGGATCGCGTCGGATGACCTGCACCCGGGCGACTCGCAGTACGCGGTGTGGGCGGAAGCAATCTGGTCCGCCCTGCGTGATTCATGGGGCGCCACCCTCGGATAGTCCGGACTATCCGGTGTTCTCGCGACCGGCAATCCAGGGTTAGGCCGGACTAACCGAGATCCGCTAGACCGTGATCCTCTTGAACGACTCGGCGTACTGGTAGCCGGCCCGCTTGCCCACGTCCCTATGCCGCTTCCGCATGAACTTCTCGAAGTCCCACTCCCGGCCCGGCTTTGAGACCTGGCTCTTGTGCTTCCGCAAGGCTTCGATCTTCCGATCGAGCGTCGGCGTGATGTCGACGAGGTAATCCCCTAGCGTCCAGAACGGGATCCAGACCTCTTTCACCTCATGCGGCTTGAATCCTTCCTTGAGCAGCGACCGGAACGCGCGAGGATTGCGCGAGTCAGGGTAGACCGCCGCCATGGTCGCCTCGCCGACGGCGAGGTGGTCGGGATGCGATCCGCCCATCGGCGCGTCCAGCACCCGCCCAGGGATATGCGTGATCACGAGCTCCGGCTTGTGCTTGCGGATCATGCGCACGATGTCGCGGCGCAGCTTGAGGTCCGGCGAAAGGTGCCCGTCCTTGTAGCCGAGGAACTCGATCTTCTTGACCCCGAGGACTTTGGCCGCGGCCTTCTGCTCCCTCTGCCGGATCGCCACGAGCTCGGAGTCCTTCTGCGTGGGGTCCTCCCCACCCTGCGCCCCGTCCGTGACGATCACGTACGTCACCTCGGCGCCGCCGTCGGCCAGGCGGGCAACCGAGCCCCCGGCGCCAAAGTCAGGGTCGTCGGGATGGGCGGAGACGACCATCACCCGCTGGAACTTCGGAAGCCGGCCGTTGCTGCGTGAGTTCGCCACCGCCAAAACGATAGGAGCTTTCCGGCCCTATCGTCGCGCCCTGGCCGGCGCGTTTAACGACACGAGGGGGATGGCGGGCTGGATTGGCGCCCACAGGGCGACCAGCTGCTCGACCGTCAGGCGGCTGCGGATCGCGATCACACGCCCGCCGAAAGCGGCGGTCTTGACAGCGGCCCATCCTCCGCCGCCCGCCAGGCGCATGGGAACCGTCACCACCGCGTTCAAAGCCGCCGCCTCCTCGCCCGCCCGCGATCCTCCGTCCGCGACCGCGCTCGACAGCACGCTGGAGAGGGCGTCGTCGATCTGCCATGGCTGCGCCAGCACGGCGCACTGGCTCGCCCCGAGCCGGCCCACCGCGGTGACGTACCGCGAGACCATCGCGCCCAGCGAGCGCGGGTTGGTGACAGGAATGGCCGACGCGAACGGGGCATAGGAGGCGGCGAACTTGATGGGAGTCAGGCGGTGGCGGTGGACCAGCGCCGACACAGCGTGCCATGCAGCCACTGCCTCATCGTCGGAACGGCCGCCGAAGAAGTCGATCAGCGCGATCCCGGCGTTGACCAGCGGCGCCACCGCCTCCTCGTTTGCATCCGGCGCGGCCGACGCGATGCGGTGCCACTGACCCTTGTCGAGAGAGGCGACCTTGTGGGCAAACCCGCCGCCGTTCAGCTCCCCGAACGCGATCGACGCCTCGAACGGCGTCAACACCTCGCGGACCTGGTCGAGGTTGAGATGGCCGCGGGCCTCGAGCGCGAATCCGGCCCGCTCGACGGCAACAAATGCGCGGCAGCGGAGGTAGGAATCGAGATCGCGAGTGCCCTCGAGCATGGCCAGGATCGACCTGACCACACCCGCCGGCTCGGCGGCGCCCTCCCGCGTCACGCTCGAGACAAGCTTGCGGCGGTCGAGCACGCGGAGCCACTGGATCGGGCTGAGCTCGGCAGCGCCCTTGATGAAAGCGGCGACCTCCGCGTGGTTGGGCCCGTAGGGCGCCGCGGCCCTGGCCACCGGAGCCGTGACCGCGCGGCTTCGCGGCGGCCGGGTGATCGTCTTGATCGCGCTGCCCACGGCGGCCCGGACGCGCGCGGAGGCAGGCAGCTCCACGACCTCGGACAGCGAGGCCAGCGAGATCACCGATTCGATCGGCGCCCACAGCTCGGTGATCTCCTGTTCCGCCAGGTCGGCAAGGGTTCCGAGGACGCGACCGGCGTGCACGGCCGTGCGCACAGCCGCCCACCCCTGATCTCCCGTGAGCTGGTTCGGGATCAGGGAGAGCGCGGCGATCGCCACCGCCTCCTCACTCTTGACGTGCCGGTTCTTGGCGACGGCCTGGAGCAGGGTGCGCGAGGCGGCCGGCTCAATGCGCCAGCGCCGGGCGAGGACCTCCAATTGCTCCCCGGTCAGGTCTTCGAGGCGGGCCATGAAGCGCCGCGTCTTCGGGTCGAGCACGTCGGAGCCGGAGAGCGGGATCAGGGCGGCGAACGGCGCGTAGTTGACCGCAAACTTCAGCGCGGGCAGCTGTGAGCGCATGACGATCGCGGTCATCGCCTGCCACGCCGCAACCTGCTTGTCGTCGCTCTTCTTGACCAGGGTGTCGAACAGCACCTCGCCCGCCCGCGCGATCGGCTCCGAGATCCGCCTGTCACTGGTCCGGATCGCAGCCTGGATCGAGCGCGCGGAGTCGGGGGCGCCCTCCTTGCTCACCGAGGCGACGAGGCGGCGAACAGCCAGGACCTGCCGCCACTGCCACGGGGTCAGCTGAGCGGCGGCGACGATGAACGCCTCAACCTCGGCCGTGTGCGGCCCAAAGCGATGGGAGGCGTCGTCGTTGGCTCTCTGGATGCGGCCGAGAAGACCGTGCGAGGCGGGCGCCACGGCGCTAATTCTGGGTCGCCGGGGCTGGCTCCGACCCCCCTAAACGATCTCGACTTTCAGGAGGTTGGTCTGGCCGGGCCGGCCGACCGGGACACCGGCCACGACGACCACCCGATCCCCCGTCCGGACCATGCCGCTCTGCAGCGCGGCTTCGGTGGCGTTCGAGATCATCTGGTCGGTATCTCGACCCGGGCTGACCAGGAGCGGGACCACGCCCGAGTACAGCGCCGTCCGGCGAAGCACCTCGGGGTGCGGGCTGGCCGCCACCACGGGCATCGGCGGCCGGGCCTTGCTGCAGCGCAGGGCGGTCGTCCCGGATTCGGTGAAGGCGATGATCACCTTGGCGTGGATCTCGGTCGCCGTCGAGGCGGCCGCATGTGCGATCGCGCTGCCGACCTCACCGGGCTCTCGCCAGATCTGACGGGCGCGCTCGAATGCAGGGTGCTTCTGGGCGGCCAGGCAGATGCGCGCCATCGCGCGAACGGCTTCGACCGGGTGCGCTCCGACCGAAGTCTCCTGCGAGAGCATCACGGCATCGGTTCCGTCCCAGATCGCGTTGGCCACGTCGGACGCCTCAGCACGCGTGGGCCGATTCGAGGTGACCATCGACTCGAGCATCTCGGTGGCGGTGATCACCGGAACGCCGGCGCGGTTGGCGCGGTCGATCACGTCCTTCTGCACGGCCGGCAGGTCGCCCAGCTTCAGCTCCACCCCGAGGTCGCCGCGGGCGACCATCACCGCGTCGGCGACCTCGAGGATCGCGCTGAGATTCCGGATTGCCTCCAGCTTCTCTAGCTTGGCGATGACAGGGACGCGGCAGTTCAATCCGCTCAGGTGCTGCTGGCATGCAAGCAAGTCCTCGGGCCGCCGCACGAACGACAGCGCGATGTAATCGACGCCGAGCTCGACGGCGAGCTTCAGGTCGCTCAGGTCTTTTTCGGTCAGGGCGGGCATGGGCAGCGGGCGCCCAGGCACGCTGACCCCTTTTCGCTCGCCGAGGAGGCCCCCGCGCACGACGGACGCCTCGGCGCGGCCATCCTGTACTCCGCGGACCGAGAGTTCGATACGACCGTCGTCAAGCAGCACCCGATCCCCAGGCCGCAGCGCCTGAACCAGCTCCTTGTGGCTTACCTCGATCTGGTTGGGTTCTTCGCGGTGGCCGCCTACAAGGACGACCGGCCTTCCACGGACCAGGCGCTGGAACGACGTTTCGAGCGACCCGGTGCGGATCTTCGGACCCTGCAGATCGCCGAGCAGCGCGATCGGACGCCCGGCGGCTTCGGCGGCCTCCCTCACATTGGCGGCCGCCTCGCGATGCGTCTGCGCGTCGCCATGCGAGAAGTTCAGCCTGGCCACGTCCATGCCCGCCCCCACCATGGCCCGCAGCACGTGCGGCGACGAGCTGGAAGGCCCGATGGTGCAGACGATGCGGGTTCTTCGGACCGGACTCACCGAGCTCCTCCCCATTCATGGGGAGGTGTCGGCGCAGCCGACGGAGGGGCAGCCACGAGCCCAACACAACGGCCCCACGTGCGCGTCGCCCGGACCTGGCTCATTGGTACCGCTTCACACGCCGGGTCATCTCGCTTTCGGCTTCGGTGACCCGACGTTCGAGCTCGAGCGCGCTGATCACCGCGCCCCCCATGCCCCGCACGAGGTCGCGCTGGAACCGGTCCGAGGTCGCGACCGTGATGATGTCTCCGGTGCTGCTCGCCGCATAGGCGATTCGTTCAATCGCGTGGTCGGCGGAATGACCGCGGCGCGTAAAAACAACACGCACTCCCTCGACGGTCTCCTCGGAGTTCGCCATAGCGTAGGAGTGATGGGCGTCGAACACGACCGTCACCGACTCGCCGCTGATCATGCCGAGCACGCCAACGCGCTCGACCAACTTGTCTCGCGCAGCCTCGAGCGACGCTTCCGACAGGAGCCGCTTCAACGAGGGCCACGCGTGGATCACGTTGTAGCCGTCGACGATGAGCCGTTCCACCCGGCTAGAAGAACCGCATGTTGAGCAGGCCGATGGACACCAGCGTCGGGTCGATGTTGGCCAGAGCGGTGAGCTGAAAGACCGCGTGGAAGAACGCGGTACGCACCGGCGCGACGAACCACAGTGCGATGAAGACGCCATAGACGCCGACGGTGGCGAACCTCATCGCGGCGAACTGCATGGAGTACGGGAGCCAGGGCCGGATGATGCCGAACCCGTCGAGTCCCGGCACGGGAAGCATGTTGAGAATCACCGCCAGCGCCATGAAGAATCCAAGCGCAGCGAGAGCCCCGAAAAAGTTCTCGTTGTCGACCGTGATCAATGAGCCGCGTCCCGCGACCGAGAACACGGCAAAGATGAGCAGCCCGCACAAAAGCGTGCCGACCGGGCCGGCGAGCGCGACCGCGGAGCTCCAGGCCCGCGTGCGCAGGGCAGAGTGGTTGATGTACACGGCGCCGCCAGGCAGGGCGATGCCACCAAGCAGCAGGAAGAGGATCGGCAAGATCAGGCTCATGAGCAGGTTGTGGTAGCGCAGCGGGTTGAGCGTCAGGTACCCCGCGCCCACGACCGAGCGATCGCCGCCCAGGTAGGCGACCACGGCGTGGCCGAACTCATGGATGCACAGCGAGACGACCCATCCGCCGATGATGAAGGCGGACGTCCACAGCGGCACCTGGCGCGGGAGAACGTCCATCCACAGCAGCGCGCCGGAGCCCGCCGTCACGCCGACCGCGGCGAGGAAGAACGGGCTCACGCTCACGACTCCGCGCAGCGAAGGCCACGGCCGGCGCCGCAGGGCTTTGTCGGGCGGCGGCTTGCTGTAGTCGCGCTGGGCGGCCTTGCTTCCGGTCTGCACGTGACTGCGCAGGTCGTAGAGGCTCAAACCCGCCTTCTGCAGAGCGGCCGAAGTCGAAGGCGAGTCCGAGTACAGCAGGGCCAGCAGCAGGTGGATCGAGTCCACCTGGTAGTGGCCGAGCACCTGGGCCTCGCGGCCTGCGTTCACGAGCAGCTGGTTAAGCGGCGGTGACTTGGCCGGGTCGCCATCCGGCGGCAGCTGCGCGGCAATCGTCTTGGGGTCCAGGCCAAGCGCGCGGATCTCATTGTCCGCGAGGCTGCCCGGCAGCTGGAGCGTGGCCTTCAGCACATCGCCGGCCAACACTTCCTTCGATCCCCGGGCGGATGCAAACTCGGTTGCCCGCTCGACGATCTCGCGAGCGTCGTGCGTCAGGGTCTCAGGCATAGGACTGCCAGTTTAGGTGGCGACTCTCGCGATGGCCCGCTGCCTCATCACCTCGTACAGCAGCGCAGCCGCCGCGGCCGAGGCATTGAAGCTGGCCACGTGCCCGGCCACGGGCAATCGCACCCGCGCGTCGCAGCGCTCTTTCACGAGTCGATGGACGCCGGCGCCTTCGCCGCCCACGACGACGCAGACACGCTGGGTGAAATCGAACTCCCAGGCCGCGATCTCGCCGCGCGGGTCGAGAGCGACGCACCAGATTCCCGCGCGCTTCACCTCGGCGATGGCCGACGGCAGCCCTGAGACCTTTGCGATCGGAAGCAGCTCCGACGCGCCGGAGCTGGCCTTCACGGCGGCCGGCGAAAGTGGAGCGCTCCGGTGCTCCGGCAGGATCGCGCCGTCGCCGCCGGCCACCTCCGCGCTGCGCAGGATCGCGCCGAGGTTCTGCGGGTCGAGGATGGAATCCAGCGCGACGACAAGTGAGGGATTGGTTTCCAGCAGCTCCTTGAGCGTCCATTCGCGACGTGGTTTGAGCTCCGCGGCGACCCCCTGGTTGACGCCCGGCGCCATGGCGTCGAGCTTGTCCGCCGGCACGATCTCGACCCGCGCGAGCTTCGCCAGCTCCTCCAGGCGCGGATCATGGCCGGCGCTCGCGGCCTGGTAGACCTTGATCACGCGCCCCGCCCGGGCCGCTTCCAAAACCGCGTTCCGTCCGTGAATCAGCTGGCTCAAACTAATCGCATGGTTGCAGACTTCATGGCCAGGGCGAGGGAGATGCTCACTGGCGGCGTCAACGAGGCGAGCTTGAACACGGTCGGGCGGTTGCTCTCTGAAGTCTCGCGCGAACCCGGATTCATTCCGCAGACCGAGATGAGAAGCCTGCACGGCGGCGACACCACATCTGCCGTTTTGCAGACCGATCCTGACGGTCTCACCCTCATGCTGGGAAAGTTTTCGCCGAAGGAAGAGACCCCGGTGCACAACCACAGCTCATGGGGAATCGCCTGCGTCGTTCAGGGGAGAGACCGCTACCGCCACTGGCACCACGACGATGAAGGCCAGTTGAAGGTCCTCTATGAGAAGGAGCTCGGGCCAGGCTCGTTTGTGACGTGGCTCGACCCACCGCACGACATCCACAGCCAGCAAGGCATCGGCGACCCAGCATTCGAGCTGGTCCTGTTCGGTAAGAACACGATGACCATCCCGCGCAGCTACTACAACCCTGAGACCGGAGAGGTTAGGACCGCTCTCCCCCAATAGGCGCGACCCGGCGCCAGCGCACGCCGTCCTTCGAGTCCTCCAGCGCGATGCCTCGGCGCCGGAGGTCGTCCCGAATTTGGTCTGAGCGCGCGAAATCGCGCGTCCGGCGCGCCGCCTCGC
>VBGP01000052.1 GCA_005880795.1 Chloroflexota bacterium
TGGGACAACCTTTTCAAGACGTCCGACGCCGGCCAGACCTGGACCACAGTGCGCACGGTCGTGCCTGACATCTCGGGAGACTGGACGTTTGGGGCGGCGCAGGTGGTCGACGCGTCTCATGCATGGCTGCAGATGACCTCCGCCAATCGCCGGGATGGCGCCACCGCGCTGGCGATGACCTCGGACGGTGGGGTGCACTGGACGGCGGTGAACGTGCCGAAGCCGGGTTAAGCTGGCATCGGGGCATGGAGACGGCGGAGCTCGAGCCGGTTTTCGAACTCACCCCCATGCCTCGCCGCGCCACACGCGCGGTGGCCCTGATCGCAGCG